>JACCZH010000506.1 GCA_013696045.1 Chloroflexia bacterium | reverse complement strand
GCTCATCGAGCCGCGGCTGGGCAGACAACACGATGAGGACGAGGCGATCTCAACTGCGTAAACACATCCGGAGCGGCCACCATGGCCGCGCCGGATGTTTTCTACTTCGTTTGCAGCGGCATGGACGATGATCGTCGTTCGTCAGAGCGCAATGCATGAAGACCGCGAGTACCGAATCACGTGGCAGACCCGAAGTCCGTCGTGAGCCTGGATCGACATTTCGTCATCAAGTCCTCCACCGTGGATATCAGTTGCGGAAGCTTGAACGGTTTGGAGATATATCCCTCGGCATTGATCTCGCGGGCGAAACGCTGGCCGCCTTCGGAACCGCTGATGACCACGATTGGCGTCGCGAATCCGCGAGCGCGCAGCTCGCGCGCAAATCCGGGACCATCCATGCCCGGCATCGCCTTATCAAGCAATATCATCATCGGCTGAAACTCCTCAAAGAACGACAGCGCGACCGTTCCATCAGGCGCGGTGAGAACAGCATGCCCTTCCAGTTCAAGCGTGGAGGCGACAAGCGCTCTCAGGCTTGGGTCATCATCGACCACCAATATTGGAGCATTTGCGCACATGTGATGTTCCTTTGAGACTACAAAGATTTTATCGCCAGAGCTGTAATCATCGTTGACGCCACTTGTTACAACAACCTGATTGTATCGTGATCTGGAATGCGCCGCAGTCTCGCGAACTCTTTTCCACATCGAATAGCACATCTTACAATGCCTGCCGAAGTTTTCTCTATCTCCCCCACAAAAACGTTGGTGTAGTCCATTTTTATAAACGTATACTAGAGATTAATAAAGGGATTTCAATTCGACGGTGCGAGCATCTGCGCGGTGTTCCAGGCGCGAGGATACGCAGCATGTCGATGTGAAGAAGTACAATAATGTCGCATTGGAAGACAGCCCGAGCGTTGAGGGACAATGATGGTGGATGAATTGTCCAGGCGAGAGCGTGGACTGCATTCCGGGGAAGGAACTCCGGCCGGCTCACAGCCCGTTGGTGCTGGCATGACTCCCGTGAGTTCCCAGGAGCAACGTATGGATACTGCCATCGCTCCCCGGCTGCTTGCCGCCATCTCTGAAGCGGTGTACGCCAGCGACCTCGATGGCAACGTCATCTACTGGAACCCTGCGGCTGAGCAGTTCTACGGATGGACTGCCGGCGAGGCGATAGGGCGTAACGTCCTGGATATGATCGAGGATGCCAGCATCCGAGGCAGTGTGTCCGCTGTCCTCGAAGCAATGCGCAACCGTAAAAGCTGGGTGCGCGAGACAACGATCCAGCGCAAGGACGGTACGCGGTTTCCGGCGCAGATATCGCTGTCACAGCTCCGCGGCGAAGCGGGGGATGTCGCCGGGATAGTTGCCGTTTCCCACGATATCTCACAACGCAAGCAAGCGGAAGATGAACGCGAAACGTTGCTGGCCGGGGAGCAGGCTGCGCGGATTGAATCCGCGAATGCTCAACGCCGCGCCGAACAGCTATTGGAAGTCACGGCCGCCTTCTCCAGAGCGCGTACTCCCGCCGAAGTGGCACAGGCAACGGTCGATCGCGGCATTACCGCGTTGGAAGCAGACGCCGGCATCATTCTGTTGATGAACGAGCAGGATAATGCGCTGGATCTGGTTCACGCGACTGGATACCCGCCGTCCACCATCGATCGTTGGCGGGAAACATCGATACCCATCGACGCAGGGTTTCCGGTTTCGGATGCGGCGCTGACCCAGAAGACAATCTGGATCAGCAATCGTGAAGAGTTGCTGGAACGCTACCCGGCCGTTGCGGCGTTTGAGCACACCTATTCAGCAGGTGTCGTCTCCCTTCCATTGACGGCCAACGGACGTACCCTGGGCGTGCTTGGTCTCAGTTATGCGGAAGTGCACGAGTTCGCCCCACCCGAACGGATCTTCGCCGAGACCCTGGCCCAATTCTGCGCCCAGGCGCTCGAGCGCGCCTGGCTCTTTGCCCGGGAACAGGAAGCGCGTCTCGATGCCGACGCGGCTCAGCGCCGCGCAGTGAGCTTACTCCGGATGACGGCGGCACTATCACGCGCCAGCACGCCAAAGGAAGTAGCTCAGGTCGCAATCGAGCAAGGTCTCGCCACGCTGAATGCTGACGCCGGCATTATTGTTCTGAGGAACGCGGCCGGAACCCATCTCCATGTCGCCCACACGAGTGGGTACCCCGCGGACATCGTCGAACGCTGGCATACCGATCCGCTCCCGGTCGACCGTCCCGTGCCCCTCGCGCAGGCAACGAGTCTCGGCGAGCCGATCTGGATACGTTCTCGCAAAGAGATGTTGGATCACTATCCAGAAATGGCCGAGCGCCCACCCATTTTCTCAGAAGCCATCGCTGCCTTGCCGCTCATCGCCAGCAATCGTGTCCTGGGCACATTCGGGCTCAGCTACGCTTCCCCTCTCAACATCACCGAATCCGACCGCACCTATGCGCTCACATTGACCCGGCTGTGCGCGCAGGCACTTGAACGAGCGTATCTCTTTGCCGACGAGCGCGACGCCCGTATTGAGGCCGAGGAAGCCCAGCAACGCCTGACTCTCCTGTCCCAGGCCAGCGACATGATGACGACATCGTTGGACAAGAACGAAACTCTGACGTCCATCGCCAGGCTTATTGTCCCCAGAATGGCCGATTGGTGTGCGATTGATGTAGTTGGTGACGACGGCCTGCCAGAGCGCATTACCGTTATGCACACCGATCCAGAGAAGGTGCGCTGGGCGAACGAGCTGCAAAAGCAAACGCCGTTTCATCCGGATGCGCCAACCGGTCTGGCGAAGGTACTGCGCACTGGCGAAACCGAATTCTATCCATTCATCACTGATGATGTGCTGGTCGCCGCTGCGCGGAACGAGGAACAGCTGAAGTTAATCCGCATGGTCGGATTTTCCTCGGTGCTGATGGTGCCCCTCATCGCCCGTGGGCGAACGTTAGGCGCGATCACCCTGGTGCATGCGGAATCTGGCCGCCACTACACCGCCGAGGATCTTGTCTTCACAGAAAACCTGGCCTACCGCGCCGCGCTGGCAGTCGACAATGCCCGTCTCTACGAACAGGCGCAAGACCACGCCGGCCGTACGGATGCCCTGGCGGGGGTATCGCACGCGTTAGCAGAAGCCAGACTGGATCTCTCGGCAGTCCTGGAGACGTTAGGCCGTGAGATCGCGCGGTTAGTTGGTGACACTGTCATCCTCCGGCTCCCCTCGCCAGACGGGCAATGGCTCTTTCCGGTGGCGGTTCACCATCCTGATCCCGAAGCCGAGACGGCTATGCGCACGATGTTTGACGAGCACCCACTGCGCTGGGACGAGGGGCTCACCGGGAGGGTAGCCACGACGGGTGAAGCGCTGCTCATCCCTGAGACATCGCCGGAGAAATTGAACGCAGACATCAAACCGGCCTATCGTCTCTGGACGGAGCGGTTTGGCATTCACGGTGTGCTCATCGTTCCGATGCGCCGGGGCAAACGAGTTGCCGGCACTATCGCTCTATTCCGTGCCATCCCTGGCCGGCCGTACACTGAAGCAGACCGGCAGTTCGTCCAGGAGGTCGCCGACCGAGCGGCGATGGCGGTCGAGAACGCTCAGCTTTTCCACGAGGCCAAGGAAGCTGTGCGGCTACGCGAGGAATTTCTGTCGATCGCCTCGCACGAGATACGAACTCCCATGACAACCATCACGGGATTCGCCCATCTGCTCAGCCGTCAGCTGGCGCGGGACACCATCGACGAGGAGCGAGTCGATATGCTCACCGGCCGCCTGCTGCACGAAGCAGAACGGCTGAACCTTATTGTGACCGACCTGCTGGACGTCTCAAGAATTCAGCAGGGCCAGCTTGACTTGCGTCCGGAACCCTGCGATCTCGCCAATCTGGCCCGTCAGATTGTGGACCGGATGAGTGAAGCCCAGGAGCGTTCCACCCGGCGCGAGATACTTCTTGACGCGCCCTCCCCGGTTTTCGGCGTGTGGGATTCCGCCCGGCTGGACCAGGTGCTGACCAACCTGATCTCGAACGCAACCAAGTACTCGAACGACGGCCCGATTCAGGTCACGGTCAGCAAAGACGAAGACGACGAGAGCGCGGTGCTAACCGTCAGCGATCAGGGGGTCGGCATCCCAAAAGAGCAACAAGCGCGGTTGTTCGAACCGTTCGTGCGCGGCGACACCGCCCACCACTCATCTAGCGGAGCCGGGCTGGGCCTCTACATTACCCGCCAGATCGTCGAGGGCCATCAGGGCGCGGTCACGCTCGAGAGCAATCCAGGTGAGGGAACAGTATTCACCGTGCGTTTGCCGCTGCGGGGAACGCCTGAACCTGTACAAACCGGAAGCTAAATCTCGTAACGCTGCCCTGTACGTTTCACAGTCCAGAGTTAGAGTACAGGTGGACAGGCTCACAACCGCTGTCCTCTCCCTTGCAGTGTTGCCCCGGCAGCCCAGGCCGGGGCAACACCTATAACCCCAGGCCGCGTCAACATTCGCCGGGTATTCTCAGACAGTGGCAGGGGAGGCGGCTTGTCCCTGCCGGCCATTCGTCGCCCATCCTTGCGGTTCGTTGAGTTGATGCCCCATCGACCACTATCGTCTATCATTCGGCCCAGCCACTCAGTTCGCCGGGCATAGACGACACGGGAGACGCTGTTGGCAGCTCACGAAGCAATTATTAGAGACGCAGGGGACACTAGCGAGGCTTCAGGCGGGGGCTTGCCAACAATCGTTATCCAGCCCTCAAGCGGCTGGGCGGCGCTGCGACTGGGTGAGGTCTGGCGCTATCGTGAGCTACTTTACTTCCTTACCTGGCGCGACCTCAAATTGCGCTACAAACAGACGCTCATCGGCGCGGTCTGGGCTGTTATTCAACCGTTCATGACCATGGTCGTCTTTGCCGTCATCTTTGGCCGGCTGGTTGGCGTTCCGTCAGATGGACTGCCGTACCCGGTCTTTGCCTACGCCGCGCTGGTGCCCTGGACCTTCTTCGCGACATCCATGACCCAGGCAGGCATGAGCCTGGTGCGTGACTCCAACCTGATCTCCAAGGTCTATTTCCCAAGGCTGGTGTCGCCCACCGCCAGCGTGCTCTCCGGAGTGGTGGATTTCGGCGTCGCCTTCTCGGTGCTGCTGGGCCTGATGGCATGGTATGGCATCGTGCCCGGAGTGGCGGTGTTGACGATCCCGTTCTTTCTGCTGCTGGCGTTGCTGTCGTCGCTCGGCATCAGTTTATGGCTCGCGGCGCTAAATGTGAAATATCGCGACATCCGCTATACGATCCCGTTTCTGACACAATTCTGGCTCTACGCAACGCCAGTCGCCTATCCGAGCAGTCTGATTCCTGAGCAGTGGAGGCTGCTCTATGGCCTCAATCCGATGGCCGGCGTTATCGAGGGCTTCCGCTGGGCACTCCTTGGCACGGCTAACCCGCCCGGCGCGATGATTGTCGTCTCTGCCAGCATCGTCATCGCCATCTTCGTGGGTGGGCTCTTTTTCTTTCGACGAATGGAGCGTGAGTTCGCCGATGTCATCTAGGAAGGCGCGATGACCGATATCGCAGTGAAGGCCGAAGGGCTGGGCAAGCGCTACGTCATCGGCGAGCGTGGTGACGCCTATGCCAACCTGCGCGACAGTCTCTCAACCCGCCTTCGCCTGTCGCGCGGGCGCAACCGCAATTCAACCCGCGAGGAGTTCTGGGCGCTGCGGGACATCTCGTTCGAGGTGCGCCAGGGCGAGGCGCTGGGTGTGATCGGAAGAAACGGGGCCGGCAAGAGCACGCTGCTGAAACTGATCTCGCGCATCACCGAGCCGACCACGGGGCGCGCCGAGATTCACGGCCGCGTCGGGTCATTGCTGGAGGTTGGCACCGGCTTTCACCCAGAGCTCACCGGGCGCGAGAACATCTTTCTCAACGGCGCGATTCTGGGCATGGTCCGGCGCGAGATCGAAGCCAGGTTCGATGAGATCACCGCCTTTGCTGAAATTGAGAAATTTCTCGACACACCGGTCAAGCGTTACTCCAGCGGCATGTATGTCCGGCTGGCCTTCTCGGTGGCGGCCCATCTTCAGCCGGAGATCCTGATTGTCGATGAAGTGCTGGCCGTCGGCGATGTCGCCTTCCAGCAAAAATGTCTCGGTAAGATGAGCGAAGTGGCCCACTCTGGACGAACTGTCATTTTTGTCTCGCACAACGTCAACGCCGTGCGCCAGCTCACCACCCGCAGCCTGCTCATTGACGACGGCCGGCTGGTCGCGTCTGGGCCGTCGGCTGAAATCGCGAATCTCTATCTCAACAGCGCCATGGATTGGTCCACCAGCGTCTATCAGGTGGAGCACCTTCCGCGCGGCAATCGAGAGCTCAGCGGCGCGGTGCGGCTCGTCAGCCTGGAGCTGGAGAGTCACCCAGCCAAGCTGGTGCCGGCCAACGCCGGTCTCGATCTGCGCCTCACGGTGCGCGGATCCGAGACGGTTGGGCGGTTTCGATTTCGGGTGACGCTCTACTGGATGGGTGGCCACGAGGTCGGCACACTCGTCGGGCCCGAGAGCCATTCAATACAGGCCGGAGAGCTGGCGACATTCAGACTGACAATGTCCGACCCGCGACTTGCGCCGGGCAGATACCACTGTGCCGTCAGCGTCGAGCGCGGGGACGGCTACCTTCATCGCACGGATGTTGACGCGGTCAGCGACGTTCTCCACTTCGAAGTGCTCGCCTCAGAGA
>JACCZH010000505.1 GCA_013696045.1 Chloroflexia bacterium | reverse complement strand
TCCCCAGACTTGTCATAGACCGCCGCCCGGCGCTGTGCAGCTTCAGAAATCATCTCGGCGCTAATCGTATGATCCGAGTCAGCGTCAGCGGCCACACTCGCCATCTCCAACGTGTTCAAGGCAAATCTGGCGTCCCCATTCGCGAGATTCACCAGGGTCGCCACACCATTTTCTGAGATAGTAAGCCCGTCGTGCCCTAATCCTCGTTCCGTGTCATCCAGGGCACGCTTCACGATCTCTTCGATATCTGAGTCGTCCAACGATTTCAACACAACCACCCGCGAGCGTGACAAGAGCGGCGCATTGACCTCAAACGACGGGTTCTCAGTCGTCGCCCCAACCAGGATTACCGTGCCGTCCTCGACATAGGGCAGGATGGCGTCTTGCTGGGACTTGTTGAAGCGATGGATCTCGTCAATAAACAGCAACGTCCTCTGCCCGTGCATGCCCAACCGCTCTCCCGCGCTCTTTACCGCCGCCCGCAGATCAGCAACGCCGGAGGAAACCGCCGACAAGGGGTCGAAGTACGCCTCGGTCTGGTTTGCCAGCAGCCGCGCCAGTGTAGTCTTACCAACTCCCGGCGGACCCCAGAGAATCAGCGACGACAGGCGGTCACGTTCAATTGCCCGGCGCAGCACGCTGCCTTGACCAAGCACCTGCTCCTGGCCGACGAACTCGTCCAGCGAGCGCGGGCGCATTCGGGCTGCCAGCGGCCCACGCTGCGCCAGATGCCCCTGGCGATTGGACTCAAACAGGTCCATCGTCGTCGTCTCCCAGCTGGGCCTCAAGCTCGGTAATCTTTAGTTCAAGCTCCTCTAGCGTGGTGATGCCAAGGTCTTGCATATCCTCGCGCAGATCGATCAGGAGATCCAGCAGCTGCAACAGCTCATATTCGGGGTCATGTTTTGCCATGGGCTCCCTATTCCGCGAAATACGCCAACGCTATGAAGAACGGCACGGCAATCGAGGCGCGTTCAACAACAAGCCGCTGCGTCAATCTTCCCGACAACTGTCCGCGAACGATGCTAGCGGTAAAGAAAAAGGCCGTCATCAAGAAGCTCCCGCCGAACCAGGCAGACGTGTTCCAGTAGTTCAACGCCCAGGTTAGCTGGGCGAGCCCGAGCGCGCCGGCGGCCGCATAAAGCATCCGGCTGGCGGGCCTCGCCTCAATCCCATCCGTCAACTGCATCAGCAAGAGGAAACAGGCGATGAAAACCACCGATCCGGAGTAGAGTGTTCGAGCCTTGAACATATACACGATACACAACATTGCGAACGCCACCCCGTGCGTCAGCAGGACGTGGCCAGTCCTCGCCAGAGCCGTGGGACCATTGAATATATTGAGCACGTGATAGCGCGCGACCCGCGCCGCAAACACAGCTCCGGCGGCTACCAGAGGCACCAGCAATACATACGCCAGCGGATGATGGATCGCCAGGAAGAGGAAGGACGTGAAGAGCACCACCACTGGAAGCATCCAGGCCGTTGCAGGTTGTGAGGGGCGGTAACTCTCGACCGGCCCGCCGGGCCGGTACAATCTCCAGTCTGGATCGCGCTGGTGCACGTTCGGATCATCCGTTTCAAGCAGATGCACGATGGCCCCAATGGCGATCGTTACCAGCAGCGCCGCCAGATAATACCCGCGCCCGTCGGATGAGATGAATGGCACGTTTGTCACATCAGGCGCGGCGGAATCAGCATAGAACCCGAGTGGAAAAGCGAGGGTGGCGGTGATGCCGGTAATCGCGACGGCACGGCTCAACGCTAGCCGCTGTGCCTCATACCGGCTGTCATCATCATCCACCACTACTCCTCGACGCTCGAATCATGAATCACCCGTTCAATCTCGTCGATAGTGATCTCTCCCTGACGCAGGATCCGTATCTCTGTTCGCGTCAAGTCAACCACCGTCGACGCTCGGCCGCCCGGAGTTCGCCCGCCGTCGATCACGACATCCACCGCACTACCGAGCGATTCTCGCACTTCCTCGGCGGTCATCGCTTCTGCCTGTCCGGAATGATTCGCACTTGTGACCGCCAACGCGCCGCCCAGCCCAGCGATCAGCCCCCGAGCTACCGGATGATCGGGCATGCGCAGCCCAACGGTTCCCGCCCCACGATGCACAACTTCAGGCACCAGGTTCGAAGCCCACACTACCAGAGTCAGAGGACCAGGCCAGAACTCCCGAGCCAACACGACGGATACCTCTCGATCGACTCGCTGGAAATCGAAGAGCCGCTCGTGAGTATCGACCAGGACCGGAATTGCTTTGGTCGTCTCCCTGCCCTTGATCTCGTAGAGCCGTTCAATTGCGTCTGGATGATCGAAGGACGCAGCCAAACCGTAGACAGTATCGGTCGGGATCGCGACAACCTGACCCGACCGGAGCGCGGCGATAGCCCGTTCGACTTCAACCTGTGCCGGGATGCGTTTATTTGAACTACTGCGACCCACAGCTAGAGTGTCGCCTTGATCTGCTCGGCCAGCGAGTGGCCGATGCCGTCAACCGCCGCGAGCTGCTCCACCGATGCTTCCCGGATGCGCTTCACGCTGCCAAACTCGCGGATCAATGCCTTCTTGCGTTTCGGCCCCACACCCGGCAGCTCATCCAGCGCCGATTTGAAGGCCGTCTTGGTGCGCTTCTTGCGGTGGAACGAGACTGCAAAACGATGCGCCTCATCACGCACTCGCTGGATCAAATACAGCGCCTGCGAATCACGCGGCAACAAAATAGAACGCGGCTGGCCCGGCAAGAACAGCTCCTCATTCTCCTTCGCCAGACCCGTGATGGGGACATCAACGCCGAGCTCCATCAACACGGCCACAGCGGCGTTTAGCTGACCCTTGCCGCCATCGACGATCACCAGATCCGGCAACGTTCTCCACGACTCGGTCGCCTCCTCCTCGGCGGCGCGCTTGAATCGACGCCGGATGACTTCCTGCATGCTCGCGAAATCATCCTGCCCCTCAACATCCTTGATCGCGAAGCGCCGGTACTCCTTCTTACTTGGCTTCCCATCCACGAACACGACCATCGACGCCACGGTATTTGTTCCTTGCAGGGTCGAGATATCAAAGCACTCGATCCGTCGCGGCACGGACAGGAGGGATAGGGCATCGGATAGCTCGCTCATCGCAGCCGTCAGCTTCTGCTCATCACTCAACCAGCGCAGCCGGTTCTGCTCCAGATTGTCCAGCGCGCTCTTCGACACCATCTGAACCAGCTGTCGCTTGCTGCCACGCTGCGGAACAACGGTGTTGACCATCCCCTTGCGGCGCTCTGAGAGGAACTCCTCAACAATCGCGGCGTCTGGTAGCGCATACTGCAAAATCAATTCACGCGGAACGACGGCGGCGTCCTGATAGAACTGCCCGACGAAGCTGGCCAGAATCTGAGCTGGGTCATCGTCCACTCGCGAGCCGTCCATCAGGAAATACTCTGACCCGAGAATCTTGCCGTTGCGGATGAACGCCACCTGCACCCCGGCGTCACCGCCGGCCGATTGAGCCACTGCCAGCACATCCGCGTCGTAGCCCTTGCCTGAGACGATCTTCTGCCGCTCCAGGACATGCTGAACGGCCTTGATCTCGTCCCTCAGCCGGGCAGCCTTCTCGAAATCCAGTGCTTCCGACGCACGATTCATATCGGACTGCATATTCGGGACAAGCTCCTCGCCGCGTCCCTCCAGAAACAACGCGACACCCTCGACTGCCCGGGCATATTCTGACCGCGCGGCGACTCCGATGCACGGGCCCAGACAACGGCCGATGTGGTAATAGAGACAGGCTCGTGGCGCGTCCTCGGTAATCTTGATATCGCAGGCCCGGTACGGGAACAGCCTCTTCAGCAGATCCAGGGTCGTGTGCACTGACGACGCCGACGTGTACGGCCCGTAGTAGCGCGAACCATCCTGAACGATGTTGCGCGTGCTGAAGACCCGCGGCCACTCCTCGTTCGTGATCCTGATGTATGGGTATGACTTCCCGTCCTTGAGCATGATGTTGTACTTCGGTAGGTAGCGCTTGATCAGCTCGTTCTCAAGGATCAGGGCCTCGGAGGCTGTGTCGGTGCGGATGGTCTCGAAGTCAACAATCTGCTCGACAAGCTCACGTGTCTTGTGGTCAAGATTACGGCTGTCCTGGAAGTAAGAGCGCACGCGGCTGCGGAGCGACGACGCCTTGCCGACGTAGAGCACTCCACGGTACTGGTTCTTGAAGATATAGACGCCGGGGGCTGCGGGCAGGACCGCCAGCCGCCCCGAAAATTGCTCATTCATAACCTCAAAATCCTACCATTCGTGTCCATTCATCGCCGGGCGACCGGCGCCTCGCCATTGACACCTGGGAACTGTACGTGCATACTGTACGTACACCTGCACGTCATGAGGTGCGCAGCGCAAATTGGACCCTTTCGCGTTTCCGCATACACTTGCAACGCGCACTTTTGACAACAGTAGGCATGAGAGACAGGTTTGCGATGAAGAGCCGCGACATTAGAAAATTGTTCACCGAATTCTTTGAGGAACGCCGTCACGTTGCGTTGTCCTCGTCTTCGCTCATCCCGCCGGACCCCACAGTTCTGCTCACCACAGCTGGCATGCAACAGATGACGCCCTTCTTCCTGGGCCTCGAGAAGCCACCGCACAACCGTCTTACCTCGATCCAGAAGTCGTTCCGCACCGACGATATCGAGGAGATCGGAGACGAAAGTCACTGCACCTTCTTTGAGATGCTGGGCAATTTCTCGGTCGGTGACTACTTCAAACGTGAAGCCATCCAGCTTGCGTGGGAACTTTCCACGGGCCCATTCCAGCTCCCGCCGGAGCGAATTTGGGTCACTGTGCATCCAGAGGACGATGTCGCGCGTGCTATCTGGCGCGACGAAATCGGCATTCCCCCCGAAAGGATCCAGGACGATCCGGAGGACTTCTGGGGACCGGTCGGGGAAACCGGCCCATGCGGCCCGAACTCCGAGCTTTACTACGACCGCTACTACGAGCCTGGTGGAGACACTCAAGGTGGGCCGATGGGCGATAGCGGCGAGCGTTACGTTGAGTTCTGGAACCTGGTGTTCATGGAATTCAATAAGCTCAAGGACGGGACGCTCGTGCCACTTCCGAGCCAGAACGTCGACACAGGCATGGGCCTCGAACGCATCAGCCTTGTCCTGCAG
>JACCZH010000476.1 GCA_013696045.1 Chloroflexia bacterium | reverse complement strand
GCTCTGCCTGGCCAACAGCACGGGTGTCGACCTTCAGCCGGGATTTGATGGTGCGCTGGAAAAGTACAGGGTGCGGGATGAGGGAGGTCAATGAACCGTGAGTACGTCGTCCAGTGTATAAAGCAGGACAAGCGCTCCCGCCAGTTATCCAAAGGAACGAAGGATCTCTATTCTGGATTCCTTGCCTGTCAAAACAGAGATTCTTCGATTTTCTGGATGATTAACCAAAATGGTTCCACCACAAAAGCTGTAAAATGTGTCACCTACCGTAACCAGACACAAAACAGCAGACCGAAATGTTTCCACGCCGGTCCGCTTTCACTGGATACGTTATTTCCCGCCGATTAGAACAGAAAAACGATGATCAGAATAATCAGAATAATGGTCAAAAGACCGCCACCATAAATCATAGAATCCTCCTCTAACTTTCTGTCACCGGGCCGACCTAACCTCAGCTGAGGTTGAACCCGGAGGCCCGGGTGCGTGTGACGGAACGACGCACGTGCGAATCCATCACTACTACTCACTGTAACGGGTAATTGAACGCAATGGAACCCTATCGGTGTATAGAAAACGGGTACAGATCTGGATACATTCCCGGGTGAAGAAGGTGAAGAACTGGCCATTTATCCTTCGTAGAGCCGTTCGCGGATGAAATTGACCCTGGTGCGCAGGCTGGAATCGCTCTCGAGCCCTTTTTCGATCTTGGATATGCCGTGCATCACCGTCGAGTGATCGCGGTCACCGAGCAACCTGCCGATCTCCACCAGCGACGCGCCGGTCTCTTCACGCAGCAGGAACATCGCCACCTGGCGTGGCGCGACGATTTCCTTGCTCCGGCCACGGCCCCTCAGCTCGGTAAGCGACACCTTGTAGTGCGCGGTCACCTCACCAATAACCCGCTCGGATGTGATCTGCGAGCGTCGTTGCTCCAGATCCGCGTCGTTTAATGCCTGGGCGGCGATATCCATCTTGATGGGCGAATTGAAGAGCTGCGCCATGGCGATGATCTTGTTTAGCGCGCCCTCAAGCTCGCGGATATTGCTCTGCACCTTGCGGGCAATGTACTCCAGCACATCGGCCGGGATATGCACACCCAGCGTCTGGGCTTTAGCGTTGAGAATGGCTGTGCGCATCTCGAAATCCGGCGCCTGGACATCGGCGATCAAACCACCCTCGAAGCGCGAGCGCAGCCGGTCATGCAGCGTCGGGATCGCCTTGGGATGGCGGTCAGACGAAACAATAATCTGCCGGCCGGACTGATAAAGCTCATTGAAGGTGTGGAAAAACTCTTCCTGGGTACTCTCTTTACCGGCAATGAACTGGATGTCGTCGATCATCAGGATGTCAATCGAGCGGTAGCGGTTGCGAAACTCCTCGGTGCCCTGCTGGCGGATCGCCTTGATGAGCTCGTTGGTGAATTTCTCCGATGAGACATATAGCACCTGAAAACCCTCGTGCAGCTCCAGCGCGCGGTGACCAATGGCGTGCAACATGTGGGTCTTCCCCAGGCCAACCCCTCCATAGAAGAAAAGCGGGTTGAACGAGCGCGACGGATTGTCGGCCACCGCCATGGCGGCGGCGTGCGCCAGCCGGTTGGATGAGCCAACGATGAACGTGTCAAAGGTATAGCGTGGGTTCAGCCCGTGGGTGGGCGTGCTGGAGAGCTCCATCTGCTGGCTGGCGGGACGCGGCGCGCCCGGTCCATTGCGAGCGGCCGGCGGCTCAGGGCGCGGCTTTGTCTTTGGAGTACGCGCCGCTGGCGCTTCTGAGTTGCGCACAACATAGTCGATCGTCACGGGGCGATTAATGAGCGTTGACAGAGTGCTGGCAATCTGGCGGTCAAACTTCGAGCGCAGCTGCTCGACCGCAAAGGTGTTCGGCGCGGCAATCGTGGCCGTCTCGCCGACGACCCCAACCAGCGAGGTCGAGCGCAGCCAGGTTTCAAAGTTGGCCCGCGACACCTGCTTTTCCAGGTCGCTCAGCGCAGCCCGCCAAACCTGCTGGTAGCGCATATCCGGCTGTGGTTGCCCGTCAACAGTCATGGCTGAATCCTGCCTTGCGATTGTCGTTGACCACCACGCGTCCCCTTGCACCAAGAGCAGCATCCTGAAACAGTCATCCTGAGTAGTCCGCCACAGTAGATTTGTCACCATCCTGGAGGGCCGGCCTCCGTGCCGGTCCCTACAAAATCAGCATCCGTCATATTCACCGTGGTCCACTACTGAGGAACGAAGGATCTCTTGTTCAATCCCTTCGGCGCATAAGCCAGAGATCCTTCGTTCCTCGGGATAACTGGTGAATGTTGCGCGTCCCGTCGGTGCGACCGTGCTCACAAATCGACACGTACTCTTCACCCTAGCAGATGTGGATAACTCTATCCACATCGTGTACGTACACTATTCGCAGTCTAGCATCCTTAAGGGTACGGCGACAAGCAAAGACCGGCAATATATGCCTCGTGGTCACTAAAACGCTGGTAAATCACAAGCCGGGCCTTTCGGCCCGGCCTGCTGGGAAGGGGAGGGGATGGAGCTTTGCAGCTCCACGGGTGTGTCAGAGAGAGCTTGTTACAGTGGGGACTCTCTCTTGCTATATATACGTTGCAGAGGCGCGTTTGGTTCCCTTATTTTGGAGCAATCTGGATCCAGTTTTCCAATCGTCCCTCGGGCAATCTGAAAGATAGGTACGATAACGGCCGAACGTTGAACATGCCTACTGGGTCGATCCAGTTCGGATCGCCATGACAACCTGTCATCACGATGCGTCAATCCAAGTGCGTCTCGGGTGCGCATTGAAAGGTTTTTGCACATGGCTTCAGATCCATTACAGCTTGCAATCGACGAGCGCGTCCGTTCGATGCTGGCTCAAACGCAGACCCCGGGGGCGGCAGTGGCACTGACCGTGGATGGGCGAACTATCTATGCGGAGGGCGTTGGCGTGCGCGCTCCCGGCTGTGCCATCCAACTTGAAGCGAACGACCAGTTTTACATCTACAGCATCACAAAGATGTTTCTCGCCGCAATCACCCTGAAACTGGCCCAGAACGGACAGATCGAGCTCGATGCTCCCGTGCAACACTTTCTTCCCGATCTTCCGGTTGAAGCGGAGATCAGTGTTCGGCAACTGCTGAATCACACCGGCGGTTTGCCTGACTACGGCAGTCTGTCTGCGTATAACGCGGATCTACGAGCCGATCCAGGCAAGCCCTGGACTCCAGATCAGTTTTTCACGCGCACACTGGAGGGCGGAATGGCATTCGCACCCGGCGACGGCTGGGCGTACTCGAATATCGGCTACCTGATCGTGCGCCTGCTCATTGAACGAGTGTCGGACGCAACGTTCAGGACTGTACTGGACGAACAGATCGCGAAGCCACTCGGTCTCCAGCACACGTTCGTCAGCGATACGCGCGAGGACAGCGCGGTACTCACTCCGGGATTCAGCACCGTTCTGAGCCAGACCGAAACTCTGGAAAACGTAGCTCCGCTCTATCATCCTGGCTGGGTTGCGCATGGCGTGGTGATCTCGACCGCCGGTGAGGTTGCCCGTTGCATTGAGGAACTCTTCAATGGGGAATTTCTACCGGACGATCTTGTGCAGATGATGCTCCAACCGACGCTCGTGCCGGACGATCATCCATTGTTCCAGCAATCGGCTTACGGACTCGGCGTGATGATCGACGCGGAATCTCCCTACGGGCTCCTGACCGGCCATGGTGGCGGAGGACCAGGCTACTCGCTCGCGGCACTGCATTTCTCAAACGTCGCCGGACACCGGGTCACGAGCGTCGCCCTGGCGAACCGCGACGCGGGTGAGATCGGTTTGCGGATCGCCTTTGAGCTGGCCGCCATGCTGGTTGAGCACGGCTCGTAAACACATGCCGCCCTGTACAACGTTCGCAACGCGGTATCATCGTTTCTGAGGACACCATACTGTCATCGATCCCGTGAATGGAACCTCATGGCCGGTGCATTGCCAATCAACGTTCGACTCAACGCCGCCATCGTGGCTGTCACCGAAGAGACGCCACGTATCCTGACCGTCGCCGGCGATCACGTGTCCCAGCACAGCCTTGATGCGCTACCATTTGGACCGCTTGATACCATCCAGGACCGCACGCTGGAGCGTGGACTGCGCCGCTGGGTGCGCGACCAGACCGGGCTGGAACTCGGGTATGTCGAGCAACTCTATACGTTTGGTGATCTCCATCGGGAAACCGGCGAGGAGTCGCGTATTCTCTCGGTGGCCTATCTCGCGCTGGTGCGTGAGGGCCATGTCTCCGGGTCAGGCGACGCGCGCTGGAAGAATTTCTATGAGTTCTTCCCCTGGGAAGACCGGCGTGATACCGCCTCTCACCCGCTCGACACATCAATCGCGGGCGCTTTGTCGCTCTGGGAACGTGCCGCCCCTGATGGCAGCATTCGCATGCAACGCACGGATCGCACCGGCATCAACTTTGGGCTCCATGGCTCGGTCTGGGACGGCTACCGGGTGCTGGAACGCTACGAACAGCTCTACGAGGCAGGGCTGGTTCCTGAAGCACTCCGTGACCGCGCGCTGCTCGGCGAATATTCTGACGGCACGCCGCAAAACACTGTCTCCGGCGCTCCGATGGTGTTCGACCACCGCCGTATCGCCGCAACGGCCCTCGGCCGGCTACGCGGCAAGCTCAAATATCGTCCGGTTGTCTTTGAGCTTTTACCCGACACCTTCACGCTCTCTCAGCTTCAGGGCGTTGTCGAAGCGCTATCCGGTGTCCCGCTACACACCCAGAACTTCCGCCGCTTCGTAGATCGTGGTGGTCTGGTCGAACCCACCGGTTCCGTCGACACCCGCACCGGAGGCCGCCCCGCCCAACTCTTCCGCTTCCGCCGCGACGTGCTAAGGGAGCGTACTGCTCCCGGGATGGGACTGCCGGCG
>JACCZH010000475.1 GCA_013696045.1 Chloroflexia bacterium | reverse complement strand
TTTACGATCTTTGCGGTCTTTGCGCTGGGCACACAACCGGGGGCGCGCGACGCCGTTCGAAGGAGTTTTGATCTAGTCACGGTCACGCTCTTGTTCGCGCTCGTCCTGGCGGTGCTCTGGGTTCCGGCGGTGATTCTGCTCGGTGTTCCATTTGTTCTCGCAATGGCGATTTCCGTGTGGGATTCGCGCCAACCAGTTCGGGTGGTCGTGGTCCTGTTCGCCACCGGTTTCTTTCTCACTGTGATACCAGAATTCGTCTATATCCAGGACGCCTTCGGCGACCGCATGAACACTGTCTTCAAGCTCTACTTTCAAGCCTGGCTTCTCTTCAGCTTAGCGTCGGCGGCCGGCTTCGCCATTGTCCTCGCCAACAGTTCCCGACGCGCCTTCTATCCTTCGGCCGTCTTGGTCGTGGCGTTGATCCTCAGCGTTGCCCCTTACACTCCACTCTCGGCACGTGATTGGACCGGCGATTATGCGGACCGACGCGGACTGGACGGGGCAGGCTACCTCACCCGCTCGGCCCCCGACGAGGCGGCGGCAATCGATTGGCTACACAAGAATGCTTCTGCCGGCACGGTAATCGTCGAGAGTCCGGGCTGTTCTTACGGAACGCTGACTGGACTGCCAATGAACCGCATGTCGGCTTTCACCGGCGTGCCAACCATTGTTGGATGGGCGGGGCATGAGGGCCAATGGCGCCGCGGCGAGAGCAATCCCATCCGGCCGCGAGTCGAGTACCGCCAGAATGTGGCCAATCGCTGGCTATCCGGAGAGAATGCCAGAGTGCCAAATCTGCCCGAGCCTGACTATATTGTGCTCGGCGCCTTCGAAGCATCCGGCTCGGACACATGCGAATCCGTAATGGCACATGACATCGAAACATCCATCGCTGCTCTCGACGCCTTCGGATGGCGGGCGGCGTTCATAACCGGGAGCGTTGTTATCCTTAGCCAGAACACAGCAGAATCCGGGACCACACGGGATTGAAGGTTACCCCGTCCGTTTGTTATCCTTAGCGTTGCGGAATTTGACGCAGTGTTCCGACGTGCGTGAAAAGCATTTTGGGTTTGATTCATCTGTTAAGGGAGGATCTCCATAAGTTCTAGACCAGTCCGAGTAAATGAACGGATTCGTATTCGCGAAGTCCGGTTGATTGATGAAGATGGGAAGCAGATCGGCGTCATCGCCACACGGGATGCGCTGGAGACTGCCCGTCAACGAGGGTTAGACCTCGTCGAGGTTCAGCCGAACGCGGTCCCTCCGGTATGCCGGTTGATGGACTATGGGCGATTCCGCTATGAAGAGAGCCGTAAGGAACGCGAAAGCCGCAAACGGGCGAAGACAGTAGCCCTCAAGGAAATTCGGATGAAACCGAAGATCGGCGAGCATGATGTGGAAACCAAGGCGCGCAACGCCCGCCGTTTTCTCACCGCCGGCGATCGAGTGAAGGTCTCAGTTCGTTTCAGAGGGCGCGAAAATCTTCACCCAGAGATCGGGCGCGATCTCCTATTGAAGATGATTACCCAACTGGAAGATATTGCCATCATCGACCAACAGCCTCGTTCCGAGGGTCAGGATATGTCGATCCTGCTGAGCCCGAAGATTTCGAAGGAAGAGATGGCCGAAAGCGACGAGACCCAGGAATCGGACGAGCCGGAAGAATCAGACGAGTCGTAAGCGGAACGCACGGCAAGCGGCGTGACGGCAGATCTTCAGTTCCTGTTTCGGACGATGAATTTTGGCGAAACGAATGAACCAGACGGCGTCGCGGCGCGGCGCCGTCGAGCCGCGTGGATTCAGAGGAAAGAAGATCAGCATGCCGAAGATGAAGACCAACAAAGGAGCGGCGCGCCGCTTCAAGATCACAGGAACCGGTAAGGTAATGCGTGCCAAGGGTGGCAAATCCCACTTCCGGCGTCGAAAGTCACCCCGCACCAAGCGGATGTTCGACAAGATGTTTGTGGTGGCGCCTCAGGACCAGAAGCGCATCAAGCGGTTGCTGCCGTACGGACTCAAGTAGACAGCGTCCGCATAGACAGCTTGACGGAGGGTGTAGGAAGACATGGCCAGGATTAAACGCGGCGTTACGACTCGCCGCCGCCACAAGGCAGTAATCGAGCGCGCGCAAGGTTACAGGGGAACGCGTAACCGGCTATTCAAGCGCGCCAACGAAGCGATTATGCGCGCCGGGCAATATGCCTATCGTGACCGCCGGCAGCGCAAGCGCCAGATGCGCAGGCTCTGGATCATCCGTATCAACGCGGCTGCCCGTGAAAATGGCATGCCGTATGGTCGGTTCATTGAAGGACTCACCAAAGCGGGCGTTGTCGTCGACCGGAAGATCCTTGCGGATCTAGCCGTTCGTGACCCGCAGGCGTTCAGCGAGTATGTCACTGTCGCAAAAGCGTCGCTGTAAGCGCCGGGTAGCCTGGTGACCAACGCGCCCGACGATTTGCGGCATATAACGAGTGCAGCGAATCCGATCGTGAAACTCGCCCGGCAGCTCGCTACGCGGCGCAGGGCGCGCTATCGGGAGCGGCTATTTATCATTGAGGGCACGCGTCCAATTGCCACCGCGATAGGGCACGGCGCCCGTATACAAACCCTGATTATTGACGAAGAACGCCGGGACGGCATCGACCCGGCGTTCCTCGTGTCAATAGAGGAACGTGTTGACCGAACGGTCACCATGCCGCCAGCCCTCTTCCAATCTTTTACTGATACCGAGCATCCTCAGCCTGTAGCAGCTATTGTCATGCTCCCGGATAGCAAACCTCCCACAGCCGCAAAAAGCATCGTCTGCCTGGACGCGGTTCGGGACCCGGGAAATCTCGGCGCCATCCTGCGAACGGCGGTTGCGGCCGGCGTGGATGGTATTGCATTGCTACCCGGTTGCGTCGATCCATTTAATCCCAAGGTCGTGCGGGCATCGGCCGGCCTCGTAACAGCCATTCCGATACACATGTATCCGTCAATTACTGAGACCGTCGGTGCGAGTTTTGACAACCAGCAAGAGGTGGTAATCATCGCGGCCGACGCTGCCGGATCTATCGATTATCGTGATGTACACTGGAAAGAGCCGGTTTTAGTCGTTGTCGGCAACGAAGCAGCTGGACTCAGTGAGCCATCGCGGCTAACTGTCGGTCATCGGGTAAGCATTCCGATGGCTGAAGGCGTCGAATCGCTCAACGTGTCGGCCGCCACAGCCATCCTGCTCTTTGAAATGAGAAGGCAACGAAGTGGACGAATCGACTAGGTTCCCTGTACGGACGCGGTTTTTCAGTGGGAAGAACCTGTTACAGTATGTTATAGTGCCGCGGGTGTGAGGTCCAGTTTCGCTCAATAGACACGTGAGCACCGTCGTTTGGAAGGAAAAGGAGACGCTCTATGCGTAAGCAGGATTTGATCAAAGATGTCGCCCAGCGCGTGAAGCAGCCGGAAAGCGTCGTCGGCGCCGTGGTGAACTCCACGTTCGACTCGATCCGCGATAGCCTGTCCTCGGGTGAAGAAGTCACGATCACAGGCTTCGGATCGTTCCGCATCACCGAGCGGGCAGCCCGTGAAGGCCGCAACCCGCAGACTCGCGAGCGTATCGTGATCCCGGCGGGCAAAAGCCCGTCCTTCCGCCCGGGCACACAGTTGAAGCGCGCCGTTAGTGGCGAGCCCGCCAGCTAGCGTCCAGACCTGGAAATCTGCCAAACAAGAAAGCCGCCGGATTGTCCCGGCGGCTTTTCCCTTGAGCGCGATATTCAACGGAGCCCCGTCTCGACCGCTGCGGCGACGAAGTATCGAACCCCAGACTATACGTCCAGATTCTCAACCTCTCGCGCATGAGTCTGGATGAACCGCTTGCGAGGCGGGACGCTGTGTCCCATCAGCATATCGAACGTCTCATCGGCGGCGATGGCATCTTCCAGCGTCACCTGCAGCAACGTCCGTGCGGACGTGTCCATCGTAGTCTCCCAGAGCTGGTCGGCGTTCATTTCGCCCAGCCCCTTATAGCGCTGAATCTCAACCTTCTGCCCCTTATACTGCTTCAGGATCACGTCACGTTCCCGGTCGTCATACACCCAGTGGATATTCTTCCCCTGCTCTATCCGGTAGAGCGGCGGCTGGGCAATGTAGAGATAACCGTTGGCGATCAGGCTCTCCATATGCCGGAAGAAGAATGTCAGCAACAACGTGCGGATATGCGCACCGTCAACATCAGCGTCTGTCATAACAATAATACGGTGGTAGCGGAGCTTCGAGAGATCAAACTGGTCGCCGATCGACGTGCCCATGGCGGTGATGAGCGTCCGGATCTCGGCATTCTGAAGCATCTTGTCCAGTCGTGCCTTCTCGACGTTGAGAATCTTTCCTCGCAACGGAAGGACGGCCTGGAAGCGCCGGTCACGTCCCTGCTTGACCGTTCCTCCCGCCGAGTCGCCCTCAACGATGTAGAGCTCAGAGCGCGCAGGATCCTTCTCGCTACAGTCAGCCAGCTTGCCTGGCAGGGCGAACGTATCGAGTCCACCCTTACGCTGCACAAGCTCACGAGCCTTGCGCGCGGCCTCGCGTGCCCTGGCAGCTGTCAGACACTTCTCAACAATCTTCTTGGCAGCCTGTGGATTCTCCTCCAGCTGCTGAGCCAAAAGTTCGTTCACAACCGATTGCACCGCGCCGGCCATGTCGGCATTGCCGAGCTTACCCTTGGTCTGACCTTCAAACTGGGGATCCGGCATCTTGACACTAACGATCGCGGTTAAGCCCTCGCGGACATCCTCCCCGCTGAGGTTAACCTCGTTCTCCTTGATGATGCCGTTCTTACGCGCATAATCATTGATCGTGCGTGTCAAGCCCGACTTGAAGCCGCTCAAGTGCGTGCCTCCGTCAACTGTGTTGACATTGTTGGCGAACGTATGGGTCGATTCCCCATAGGTGTCGTTGTACTGCAAGGCCACCTCGACCACGTAGTCACCTATTTGCCGGTTCATGTAGAACGGCCGTGGGTGCAGCGGAATCCTGGATTTGTTCAGGTGACGAACGTATGACGTGATGCCGCCCTCGAAGTAAAACGTCGATTCCTGGTCGTTACGCTCGTCTATAAATACTATCCGCAAGCCAGCCGTAAGATAGGCCATTTCCCGAAAACGCTGAGCTAGCGTCCCAAAGACATAGTCCAGACTGTCAAAGATCGTTGTGTCCGGCATCCAGTGCTGGGTTGTGCCGTGCTCAGACTTGTCTATTGATTTGACGCGTTTCACCGGCGCGACCGGAATACCCTTGCGATACTCCTGGCGGAAGAGTCCACCATTCTGGCGAACCTCGGTGATGCACCATTCCGAAAGAGCATTCACCACCGAGATACCAACGCCGTGCAGCCCGCTGGACATCTTGTACCCAGCTCCACCGAACTTCCCGCCGGCATGCAGGACAGTCATCACGACCTCCATGGCCGACTTCTGCATCTTGGAATGTGTGCCGGTCGGAATACCGCGCCCATCGTCAGACACCGTAACCGACCCATCCTCGTGGATCTTGATGGAGATCTCGGTGCAGAAGCCACCGATAGCCTCGTCGATCGAGTTGTCGACCACCTCGTAAATCAAGTGGTGCAGACCACGCAGATCGGTGCTGCCGATATACATGCCCGGTCGGCGACGGACCGCCTCCAGGCCCTCAAGCACTTCAATGCTGCTCGCGTCATACGTAAAAGCTTGTGTCTTAACTTGTGCCACGATGCACGTTACCCCTCTAGAATCGCCCCGCGATGGCCAGTTGACGCGCGCGGTCGCGATAAAACACCATAGTGGCGGCGATCATCCCTGTTCCGATGGCCGCGTGTCCGATGATTGCAATGACCAGGCCAGCGGATTCGGAAATAAGCAAGCGCCACACCTGGGGAAAACCCCATATCACGAGAAAATATGCAACGATCAAACCGAGTGCTTGCCAAAAGTCACTACGCACCACCAGATAGCTGGATCGAAGTGCGACGAGCGGACCAACACGATCGACAAACATCGCCTGAATCGAGAAGAAAAAGAATATAACCCCCCAGGTAAGTGGAACGAACAACGCCAGATACAGCCAGCCGGAAATACCGGCATCAAAAAATGAGAAGGCTAGAGCAGCCACAACAACCGGCCATGTAAACAACAACGCTATGGCAACGACTAACCCAATCCAACCCACCAACCGCATAGCACCGCGCAGCGTCTCAAGAGGTGGTCGCTTCGGCGGCGAGGCCTCTCGGCTGGTAGCCACGGCTGCGATGGCCATCAAGTACTCTGAACCGACTATCAGCGCCGCCAGCAGCAGCAGCGTTGCGGCTCCAGCCACACCCCACCAGGGTAGTACAACAGCCGGCCGCCAGCTCTCCAGGCGGTAGGGAGTTTCGCTCGACAACGCCGCGATCATTGATGGGACGCGAACAGTCGGCAGCCACAAAACCGCTAACTCCTGAATGTTGGAGACTCCGCGTCGCTCTAAAGTTGCAGCGAGTCCGTTAGCAGCCAGTGGATCGCCACGCAGCCAATCACCAATCCGCAAAAGCAGCGGCTGAGAGGTAATGTTTACACCCAGCCATAGATAGAGATCCAGCAGCACCGGAGGCACAATAAGTTGTGGACGGGCGATCAGCGTTTCGAATCCAAACCCGATAGTGTCGATAACGCCTGGAAGGCGGGTTTTCGAACCCTCCCGGCCCACTTCGTCGCGCTGCCGGTCCCACATGGCCCAATCCCTACGTTATGACCACCCCAACTCCTCGAGCGTCTCTTCACCGATGCCGAAGTGATGGGCAACTTCGTGGATAACCGTGGTACGGACCTGATCCGCAACCTCTTCCGGTGTCGAGCACACCTCCTCAATTGTGCGCTGAAAGATCGTGATCTTGTCCGGCGCCACAATCGAATACGCGCTGTTACGCTCGGTGAGAGGAATCCCCTCGTACAAGCCAAAGAGCGTCCCGCTGAGAATCCCCATGCGTTTCAACTGCTCGCGTGCCGGACGAGGCTCGATCACGACATCCACGTTGTCAAGCACGTTGAGCAGTTTCTCAGGCAAGGAATCAAGGACGTCTACCACGAGTTCTTCAAACTGAGCTTCTGTCAATCTCATGCGTTCCATATACTCCTGCTCAGACTGCATAATTATACCAGTTTTCCCATTTGCACGCCAATTTCAGTTCATTGAGCATATGTTGTGGCATTGGTTACATGAACCGTATTAACCGACTATAACCGCCGCTAGCATGAGTGCGGCTAACGCGCCCAGCAGCGCTATTTCAATCTGCCGGGAGCCGCTCTCTGCCGCGAAATAGAGGGCGAATGAGACCAGGAAAAGTCCAAGCAGAAGCACGATACGCTTAGAGCGAATACTGATCCCTTTCATAC
>JACCZH010000468.1 GCA_013696045.1 Chloroflexia bacterium | reverse complement strand
ACCATATCTGGTCATCGACGAGATCGACGATCCGCATGACCTCAACCTGCGCACCTATGTCAACGGCGAGCTGCGTCAATCAGGCAACACGTCGTTCCTGATGCGCGACATCCCCGCGTTGATCGAATACATCACTGAGTTCATGACCCTTGAGCCAGGCGACGTTCTGCTCACGGGCACGCCAAAAGGCATCAGCCACGTCTACCCCGGAGATATTATGCGGCTGGAGGTTGATGGATTGGGCGCGTTGGAGAATCCAATCATTGCCGACGTTTAACGGGTATGAGGGACCAAGGCAACTGATCTGCGGCCGGCGGGTGGACGACCCGCATCGGTCTGCACGATGGCGGCTGGATGATGCCCGATCTGCAACTCAACAACCTCACGGAGCTGCCCGACGCTCTCCGCACCGTGCAAACATGATGCGACATTCTTCCGATGGATCTGCGTGGGTGCTGCGGTAGTATAGGAAACAAGCAGCATCTGTCCAATTTCTTTCTGTCGTAGCGGCTCGATGTATCGAACCTGATGACCCTGACAGATCATGCTGGGCGGGGAAAGGCGCAATGCATTGCGCCGCTACGAAATACATGCCGCTATGCCAAAGGAAATGAGGAGCAGCCAATGGGAGCACGCACCGGGGAGGAATTTCTGCGGGGGTTACGCGAGCGGCCGCGGGAGGTCTATATCGAGGGTGAGCTGGTGCGGGATGTCACGCAGCACCGTGCTTTCAAGAACGTGCTCGAGAGCCTGGCGCATCTCTATGACATGCAGCACGATCCCGAGCTGCGGGACGATCTGACGTATGTTTCGCCGGACACCGGCGACCGGGTGGGAACGTCATTTATGCAGCCGCGCACGAAGGACGATCTGGAGCAGCGCGGCCGGGCGATGAAGACCTGGGCAGATTACTCGCATGGCATGATGGGCCGGACGCCGGACTACCTTAGCTCCTCCCTGATGGCCTTCGCGGCGGCACGGGATTTTTTTACGACCAACGATCCGCGTTTCGGCGACCACGTCGAGGCCTATTACAAGAGGGCGCGTGAAGAAGATCTCTGTCTCACTCACACGCTCATCAACCCGCAGGCGAACCGATCGGTTGGACCGTCGCAACAGGCTGATCCCTATCTGGCGGCGCGGGTTGTGACCGAGCGGGACGACGGCATCGTGGTGCGTGGGGCCAGGA
Organism: Chloroflexia bacterium; assembly: GCA_013696045.1. Lineage (GTDB taxonomy): Bacteria > Chloroflexota > Chloroflexia > Thermomicrobiales > CFX8 > JACCZH01. The sequence goes on along the minus strand of JACCZH010000468.1, from coordinate 11,160 downwards.
TGCTGGCGACACTCGGGCCGATCGCGGACGAGGTTGAGGTCTTTCCTTCGACTGTCGTCAAGACGGATCCGGCCGACGCGCCCTACGCCTTCGGCTTCGTCATTCCGTGCAGCGCGCCCGGTCTCAAATTCCTCTGCCGCGAGACCTATGACCTGAACCGTCCGAGGCACGACCATCCGCTCGGCTCACGTTTCGAAGAGATGGACTCTATGCTGATCTTCGATGACGTCTTTGTGCCCTGGGAGCGGGTCTTCCTGTATGGCGACCCGGACATCGCAAACGGCGTTTTTGGCGCGACCAACGCGGTTATCCACATGGCGCACCAGGTGATGGCCAAGAACATCGCCAAGACCGAGTTTATTCTGGGGCTTGTGAGCCTGATTGTTGACACGATCGCGATTGAGCCCTTTCAGCATGTGCATGAGAAAGTCACCGAGATCATCATCGGGCTGGAATCGATGCGGGCTCTGCTGAAGGCGTCGATTGCCGACGCTCAAGTTGACCGCTGGGGAGTGATGACTCCGGCGCGCGGACCTCTCGATGCGGCGCGCAACCTGTACCCGAAGCTCTATCCGCGCTTCGTCGAGATCATCCAGCAGCTCAGCGCAAGCGGTCTGATGGCGACGCCGACACTGGCCGACATTGAGGGTCCGATGGGGCCGGATATCGAACGCTTCTACACGGCTGCGCGGGCCGACTCCCGGCATCGGATCGCGTTGTTCCGCCTGGCCTGGGACACGTCGGTAAGTATGTTTGGCTCGCGCCAGGTGCTCTACGAGCGCTTCTTTTTCGGTGACCCGGTGCGGATGGCTGGGGCGCTCTTCAATACCTATGACAAGCAGCCCTATATGGACATGGTAAAGGCATTCATTGAAGAGGGTATGACCGAGGGCGCGTCCTCGGCTACACCCGCAACCGGCGACGGCGGCGCTGAATGAGCGTCGATCAAGCCGTTTTCCGGCGGATTATGGGTCAGTTTGCTACCGGTGTCACGATAATCACCGTGCAGCACGGGGACTTGATGCACGGGATGACGGCCAACACGTTCACATCGCTGTCGCTGGATCCGCCGATGGTGCTCTTTTGCGTCGGAAAGACAGCGCGCATGGCTGGGTTGCTTGAGGGCGCCGACGGTTTTGCAATCAACATTCTTGCGGCCGACCAGGAGGATCTATCGCGGCACTTCGCTGGCCGGCAAGCCCAGTCCGAGATTGAGCTGTTGCGCAAGGGTCCGGTAGCTCCGCTCGTGCCGGGTTCGCTGGGGGCATTGTCCTGCACGATCGAGACGATGCACGCGGGCGGAGATCACTGGATCGTCGTTGGACGAGTGGTTGAGCTGCATCAAGCGGACAATGAACCCACCGAGCAACCGCTGGTCTTTTTCGGCTCCCGTTACGCCACGTTATCAGCGCCGAACGATAGGCTCCGCGCACCGGACGAAACCTGGACGAACGACGCCATCCTGATCTATCACGACGAATGGACCATGGGTGGTGACCCTCCTCCTGACGAATACGTCCGAGCGCATATCTGGGAATGAGGCAACCACCATGCAAACTGGCAGGCCGGTGGCCCAAACCGGAGTGAACGTTGTCCGGGCAGCGCATGGTGAGTTCCGGGTGACTGACCTGGAGCGGGCGCGGACGTTCTACGTTGATTTGCTTGGATTCGTCGAAACGGAACGAACCTCCGACGCGCTGTACCTGCGCGGGCTGGAGGAGCGTGGACACCATTCGCTGGTACTGCGGCAGGGAGATTCTCCCAGCGCCGGCCATCTCGGTTTTCGGGTCGAGAGCGAGGACGACCTCGACCGGCTGGGACACTTCTGTGTCGGGCAAGGTCTGGAGCATCGCTGGCTGCAGCCTGGCGGGGAGCCGGGACAGGGACGCGCGCTGCGCCTGCAAGATCCTTACGGGCTGCCGCTGGAGTTCTTCGCGGCGATGCAGCCCGCCGAGCGGATGCTGCAACGGTTCGACCTACACCGCGGCGCGCAGATTATGCGCTTCGACCACTTCAACTGCCAGCTGCCGGATGTTGGCTCGGCCTACGAGTGGTACGCCACACAGCTTGGGTTTGGCTGTAGCGAATACACTGCCGGGCGAGACGACGACCTGTGGGCGGTCTGGCTGCAACGCAAAGGTAACGTACATGACCTGGCGTTGATGACCGGCGCGGGTCCACGAGTGCATCACCTGGGGTTCTGGGTGGCGGACACGCTCTCAGTGCTGCGCGCTTGCGATGTTCTGGCCGGCGCTGGTTGGGTGGGGAGCATCGAGCGCGGGCCAGGCCGGCACGGCATCTCGAACGCGTTCTTTCTCTATCTCCGGGATCCCGACGGGAATCGTATCGAGCTGTATGCCAACGACTATCAGGTTGTTGACCCTGATTGGGAGCCGATCCGCTGGGAGCTGGACGACCCCAGACGGGCGACGTTCTGGGGGCATGCCGCGCCCGCGTCCTGGTTCGACGACGCGGCGTTGTGCGAATCGGTTATGACAGGAGAGTTACTTCCGGTTGTGCTGCCGCGCGGCACGGACCGCCCGGCCCATGTTACTTAGGAACGTGGGATCCGGGATACCCTGTTGGGCACGCCGAGCTCGCGCTTCAGCCATGCGGCGCTGCTTCTCGATCTGTTCTTTCTTCCAGGCGCGGCGGCGATAGTACATTGCGGCAAACCCGAATAGGAACGCAACGCCACCACCGGGGCCGGTGGGTGAGGTAGAGAGAAAACCGAATCCGGCCACGTCCGCGCCGTAGATAACGGCGAGCGCCCCGAGCCAGGCCGCGCTAAACCAGATCATTTCATTGAACGCTTCGCGGAGACTCCAGGTGCCCGAAAATCCGAGCACGAAGACCGCGAGGGGAACGATCGCTAAACCCATGCAGAAGCTCCAGATGTACGCGCTGCCCGGCACATGCGGCCGATGCAGCGTAAGATACTAATAGTGTTCCTGCTGCCTCGTTGACGTCGCCGTGGGGCAACGATGGTGTGTATCCACAGATGGCGCAAGGATACCAAGTTATCATACCCATTACTGGTTGTATACGGAGGATGACGCGAGATGGATGTCGGATACTGGTGGCTGCTTCTCGGCATAGTGGCGGGTTTTCTGCCGCTCTACCTGATTATCAAGACCGTTCTGCATGTGTTGAATATTGACCTTGGAGACCTGCGTCGCAACCGCTCCTGATGGGTTCGACCTTTCGTGAGGAATGTGATCACGCCTGGTCGTCATCGCGCCGACAGCCGCGCGACCGAATTCGTCAGCGACCCGATGCCTTCGATTCCGATCGTCACCTGATCTCCGGATTGCAACGTAACCCTGGCCGGCGGAACAAGTCCGGTGCCGGTCATGAGCAGCGCGCCGTGCGGGAAGTCGAGCGAGGCGTAGAGGTGGGCGATCAGATCCTCGAAGCTGCGGTGCATCTCGGACGTCGATGTCTGGCCGGACCAGATCTCCTCGTCTGAGCGCGTGATGGAGACCGTGATGGCCAGGTTCGAGACATCTTCGAGCTCTTCCGGCAACATTATCCAGGGACCAATGGCACAGCTGGCATAGAACATTTTGGCCTGTGACAGATACAGTGGATTCTCGCCCTCAATTGATCGCGACGAAACATTATTGCCGATAGTGTAGCCAGCGATCTTGCCCGACGAATCGAGCACCAGCGTCAGCTCGGGCTCGGGGACGTCCCAGTTGGAATCGTGCCGGATGCCGACCCGCGCTTTCTGGCCGACGCAACGCCAGCCGTTGGCCTTGAAGAAGATCTCCGGGCGCTTGGCGTCGTAGACCTTCTCATACACATCCTGCTGGGTTGATTCCTCTATGCGGGCGTCACGGCTGCGCTTGTAGGTGACACCCGCCGCCCAGACCTCTTGCTGGTCAACGGGCGCGCGCAGCGTAACCGTCTTCAACGGATACGTTCCCACTGCCGAGCGGCGCATCTGCATGATGCGCGCGAGCCGCGCCGGACCATCCAGAGCAAGCAGGCTTGCAAGCGTGTGCGATAGCTCAAAGACCCGTTCTTTCTCGCTATCCACCCAGCCAAGCCGGGTTTGTCCTCCGTTCGAGCCAAGCTGGAAGCAACACAGCGGCATCGGGTCAGACTCCTTACTGAAGCGTGTCGTGGACAATCTCGCCGCCGAGCAGGGTCAGGACGCTTGAAATATCCTTCATCTCCTCGTCTGGAACGCTAAAGAGGTCGCGGTCAAGCACTGCAATGTCGGCTAGCTTCCCCGGTTCCAGGGTGCCCTTGATGTCGTCTTCAAACGTCACCCAGGCAGCGTCCTTTGTGTAGAGCCGCAGCGCCACCTCGCGCGACACCGCTTCCTCCAGCCCAAGCTCGCGGCCATACACCGTTTTGCGCGTCACGGCGCTATACATGCCAACGAACGGGTTATAGGTCGTCACTGGTGAATCGGAGCCCAGCGCGACCCGCACTCCGGCGTTGAGGTACGTTTGCACCGGCATCATCTTCGACGCACGTTCCTCGCCTACGCTGGAGACGAAACTCTCGCCCAGGTTCGTGAGGAACGGGATCGTCGCCAGTGCCGGAATCTGGTGCCGCTGCATCAGCTCCAGTGTCGTTTCCGTTGGAAAGTAGCCGTGGTGAATACGGTGGCGGATCGTCGGATCGGGATTGGCGTCGTAGGCGGCGGCGAACGCTTTGACGACCATCTCCTGCATCCGGTCACCGCAGGTATGCGCGTCGATTGACCAGCCTCGATCGTGACACCATTGGACCCTGCTGCGCAGATCGGCCTCTGAAACAACGAACTGACCGCAGTTATCGGGTTCCCCGAGGTAGGGCTCGAACATGAGCGCGGTGCGGTCGCCAACACCACCATCTGGCATGAACTTGACGGTGTCGAGGCGGAGGAGGGGATCACCGAAGCCGGTATAGACAGCCACGTCGGCAATACGGCCTTCGATCACGGATTCGTCTGGCTCCATGCTTGATCCCCAGCCGGCCAGGCAGAGCGATGTTCGTACTGACAGATTTCCGCTGCGCCGGACGTTCTGGTAGGCGCGGATCCATTCCGGTACCAGCCCAGGCTCGGCGACCGACGTGATGCCAAGCCGGTTGTACGCGCGACAGGCGGTGCGAATGTGCATCTCGCGTTCGGCAAGGGTGCGGACCGGGACGACACTCTGGATGAGCCCTTTGGCACGATCGCGGAAGACACCTGTCGGGTCGCCACGCTCGTCGCGTTCGATGCGGCCGGCGTAGAGCTGGTCCGCCGGTGGATCGGGCGTGTGACGTCCGATGTCACCGGCCATCATCGCGGCCGAGTTTGCCAGCAGCATATTCCAGACACGGTCCAGGACGACCGGGTTGTTTGGGGCGACCTCGTCCAGATCGTGCCGGTTCGGGAAGCGCCTGTCGGCGAGCAGGCTCTCGTCCCAGCCGCGACCGAGAATCCAGGCGCCGGGTGGTGACGCTGCGACGCGCTCAGCGACGGCGGACTTGATCTCCTCGATTGAGCGTGCATCGTACAGGGAGATCTCGTTCAACACCGCGCCGGTGCTCATCATATGGTTGTGTGTGTCGTTGATACCCGGGATGACCCGTCGTCCGCCGAGCCGGATGGTCCAGGTATGTGGACCGGCCAGAGCTTCGACATCGTCCGGATCGCCAACCGCAAGGATGCGCCCGTCCTTGATCGCCAGCGCACCGGCCTCGGGCCTGTCGTCCGCCATTGTGGTGATCCGCGCGTCTGTCAGTATCAGATCCGGCGCGAGATCGCGTATAGACATGTTTTCCAAGGTGTGTGTCCTATTCGTTCTTGGTTCAAGCATCGTGTCAGACTGTCATCCCGAGGAACGAGGGATCCGTCAGTTCTTGATTTGAGACGCAGAAACGGATCCTTCGTTCCTCAGGATGACAAGCCAATACAGCTCACTGATCAAAGCGGGGAACTGTTTAATTGTGCCAGCGCCCTCAACGTCCGCTCGACTTGGATGGGGTCGGCTCCGGCGAAAGAGAGCAGTGGCTCATCAATTCCACTTGCGACCCACGATTCGAGCCTGCCGGCGATCTCGTCAGCGGTGCCGACGAGCGCGGTGGCGTCAAGCATTGCGTCACTCACCCCCGCGGCGGCGGAATCGTGTCCATCTTTCCATCCCTTGCGGACGGCGGCGACTTCGTCGACGTAGCCGTGCCGCTCGAGCATCTCCGCGTAGAAGTTTCCCATTCGTCCGATATAGAAGGCAATCGGCGCGCGGGCCCGGTTGCGCATCGCTTCTCTGTCGTCGGTCGACTCGATCAGGGCTGTCGTGATGTAGGGGGCAATTCTGGTTGAACCGTCGGGTCGATTCGCTGATGCCGATGCTGCGTCGAGGAGTGTCCGCATCTCGCCGAACTTTGCGCCCGGCCAGTAGATGGGCAATACGCCCTCGGCGATTGCCCCTGACTGTTCGAGACTCCTCTGGGTTAGCGATGCGATGTAAACAGGTATGTGCGGCCGTATGGGATTCATTCTGAGACGAAATCCCTGATCGAGCTGCAGGAGTTGCCCCTGATGGTCCAGGCGTTCTCCGGCGATCAGGGTGTTGATAACGTCGGTGTATTCTCGAATGCGCTGGAGTGGGCGATCGAACGGGACACCGTGCAGTTTCTCAATAACCACCGGGCCAGAGGCTCCAAGCCCAAGGATCAACCGGCCGTTTGACTGGGCATCGATTGTGGCGGCCGCCATCGCGATGACAGTGGCCGAGCGCGAGAAGACGTTGGCAATGCCCGCGCCCAGCGTGATCCTCTCGGTAACGTGCGCCAGTTGCGCCAGCGACGAGAACAGCTCATAGCCCCAGGTTTCACCCAGCCAGAGCGAGTCGTATCCAAGCTCTTCGGCCAGCTGCGCCGTGTGCACGGCTGTCCGCCAGTCACCTCCCGGCGCTATTCCGCCAACGACTCCAACCCGCATGTGCGCGCTCCGTCCGGCCTCGTGCGTCTAACGTCGGGCATCGTAGCATGTGGTTATCTCGCACAATGCGCTCCGTGACAGATGCATCCGAACTGACCGTTTCTGATCCCGGTGAGGGCGGTATCAATACGTTGGCGGGCGGTTGACATATCCATGTCGTTCACGTCGATGCGGACCCAGTTGTCGTGCCGGACGAAGGCCATGGTGGCGTAGTCTGGTTCAATGTCCAGCGCTTCCCGGCAGGCGAGCACGTAGATCGGGAGTTGGAGATCCTGCAGCACCTCGTCGCGGGATTTGTTGACGCGGTTGGTCTTGTAGTCCACGATCTCGATCGCTCCATCGGGCCTGCGCTGGACACGATCGATGAAGCCACGGATCACGGGGACATCGCGGCCGCTGCCCAGGCGCAGGTAGAACTCGCGTTCAGTCATGAGCGGCCGGGAGACTGCGTCGTCGTGCCTGAGGAATCCGCTGATAGCGCGTTGGGTGGCGTCCGACTCAAACTCTGCCTGTGCGTCGCTGTACTGGCGGCGCACCAGTCCTTCGAGGTCGATCTCCATGCCCGCTTCCTGCGCGAGGCTCAACGCGTGCAGCGCGTCGTGAAAGGCCGAGCCGAGTTGTGTCTGCCAGTCGTTTGCCGGGTTGGCGGGCACACCGACGAGGTACTGCAACAGATACAGGCGAGGACAGCGCTCGTAGACACTGATCTGGCTGTAGGAGTAGACGCCGGTCCGGGCCGGCTCGAAGCTGTTGTCGGTCAGTGTGCGTTGGAGCAGCCCGATCTGGCTCGCCCGTTCCGGCCTGCTGGACATGAAGCTGGATAGGCCAGAATCCAGGGCATTCATCGCCTCGGATTCCTCAGGTTCCCCCTGCCAATAGTCGGCCCAGGTTTGGGCAAATCCCGCAAAATCCGCTTCTGGATTGAGGTTTTGGTTCGTTGCTTCGAAAAACGCTCGTAGCGGTGGCGCTCCACCAATACGTTGTGACGCCGGCAGCTCGACGGTCTGAGTCAGGTCTGCGAAAGTATCGAGCAGGGGAAAGCGTTTTGTCTTGATTTTTCTGGCGGGGTGCTTCTCGGACCACGTCAGATAGAGGTGTTCCCTTGCGCGTGTTACGGCGACGTAGAAAAGGCGGCGCTCCTCTTCAGTGACGAGTCTCTTCTCAACCTCCTTGATCGCGGTGAGATACGTATCGCGATCGACGAAATCATCGCGCGATGGGTACTGGTCGCGATCGTGACGCAACGGAGGCGGGATGAGTTTGGAAACCGGGTTGGCGCGCGACCCGGCGTCATACGCATTCATCCCGGCCAGGGCGACCGCGTCGAACTCGAGGCCCTTGGCAGCGTGAATCGTCATCAGGGCCACCGCGTCCGTGGGCTGCTGTATGTCGATGCTGGCTTCGTCGGAGTTCATCTGGGAGAGCGCGTCGAGGTAGTCGATGTAGGCCGTCAACGACGTGTCGATGCCGTTTTCGGTGAACTGGCGCGCGATCAACACCAGTTGTTCAAGCGCCTGGCTCTCCTGGCGTGTGCCGTTCGACATCTGGCGCTGGACAACCATACGGGTAAGGACGTCGACTCCCTGACTGTTGGCGGTCCCCACGAGCGAGCCGAGGTCCGCGCAGAACGCACGGGCGGCCTGGACAAATTCCGGTTTCAGGTCCGCGGGCGGGTTTTCACTGATCTCGTTCAGGGCAGTCAGGTAGTTCGCCGAGCGCAGATGCCTGCGCAGGCCAAAGACGGTGCGGTCATTCAGTCCGCAGCGTGGGCTGGTCAGCACTCGTACCGCGCTGGTGGTGTCGGCGGGATTCTGGAGCAGGCACAGCATGGCCACGGCATCCTTGACGGCCGGAAACTCGAACAACGCCTGCCCTCCCAGTACCTGGTAAGGCAATCCTGCCCGCTCGAATGCTCGCGCCAGAGCTGGTAGCAGCTTGCGCTTGCGGACGAGCACCGCCAGATTGGTTGCGCCGGTATTGTGGTGCTCGGCAAATGTCTGGGCGATCCACTCGCACTCGTCTGCCCAGTCATCGGCGCGACCGATGACCGGCAGCTGGCCGGTACGATCGTTGTGAGCGCGCAGGTCGGCGGCCATGTCCGCGCCGCTGACGATGCGGTTCGCGATGTCCAGGATGCGCTGCTGCGAGCGGAAGTTCGTGCTGAGCTCCACATCCGAGACGTCCTCGATTTCATCCGAGAAGCGCTTGATGTTGTCGACGGCGGCGCCGCGGAAACGGTAGATCGACTGCTGCGGGTCGCCAACCACCCGCAATTGATAGTCTGGCGCCGCGAGACGCTTGACGAGCTCTGCCTGGGCGTAGTTCGTGTCCTGATACTCGTCGACGATAAAGACCCGGTAACGCTCCCGGTAATCCGCCAGCAGCTCGGGGTCGGAGTCGAGCGCCTCAATTGCCAGGGCAATCTGGTCCCCGAAATCCAGAGCGCCCCTGCTTCGACAGTGCTCCTGGTAGCACTCGTACACCTTGAGAAGATCGCGCATTTCGGCTGCGTGTTCGTCGTCATCTTCCGGAATCGTCGCGATGTACGCTCGTACTCCATCTGGAGTGACCAGCTCGTCCTTGCAGCGGCTGACAAGGTCGCGCAGCTCGTTGACCGCGCCTGGGAAATTACGCAGATCGCGTTGCTCGATCTCGACCTCGTTACGCAAAATCTGCCGCACCAGCAACCACGATTCAACGGTTGAGAGTAGATGGGGCTGGGCTGGCAGACCCAGTTTTCGCGAGCCATCGGCAACAATCTGTCCACCGAACGAATGGTAGGTACCACTCCAAACCTCAACCTGGGGGTTGTTGAGGCTGCCCTGGATGCGCTCGGTGAGCTCTCCTGCGGCAGCGTTGGTGAAGGTGAGGGCCACGATCTGGTCTGGCTGCGCGATATCTGACTGGATGAGCTGGGCGATGTGGGCTGTCATCGTGGCCGTTTTGCCCGACCCCGCGCCGGCGATGATCCTTAGCGGTCCCTGCTGGTGGCTTATCGCGCGAGACTGGGCAGTTGTCCATTGTCGCTCAACCATCTTCGTTTGCCCCCTCGCATACGTGGCGATACGCACAGCCCTGGCAGGTGTACGGGTTTGTTACTGTCTTGAACTCGTTGGAGAGGATTTTGCCCGCGGTTTCGAGAATCGATCCCATCGTGGCGTCGACCGCATCTGCGTCACCTTTCAGAAACTGGATTTGCTTCGCGGAATCAAATTCGTGAGCATACCTGCCGAGGCGGTCGTCCTTGTGCCCGAGGAAGTAATAGACCGGCGACACGACGAGGTCGGGATGGAGCTGGTTGTAGGCCATCTGATAAATGCCGAGCTGGAGCTCGCGTTTTTTCGCGGATACCTCCTTGCCCGACTTGTAGTCGATAATTTCGACTGTTCCATCCGGCCGGCGCGAGACGCAGTCGATGCGGCCTGCCAGGGTGTGCTGGCCGAGTGATGCCTCGAAACGCACCTCAACATCCAGGATCTCGCGCTCCTGCTCGCGTTCATAGGTGTGAAAGCGCCGCAGCAGATTCTCGCTCTGCTCGCGCACCTGTCGTTCCTGTGACGTGCTCTCGTAGCCGTCGCTCTTCCACTGCGTCAGGAAGTGGTCGATAAGCTGGGTAACGTCCGGAAACGCGCCGTCGCGACGCTGCTCGTTCATCCACTGCAGCGTGTTGTGGACCGCAGTCCCGCCCGCCATGTAGGGTGAGCTGCGGTTGTCCGATAACCCCAGGACGTGCGCGTAGTAGTAACGGCGCTGGCAGGCTTCATACGTATCCAGGGCGGAAAAAGAGAGCCGCAAGGATTCACTGCCGAGAAAGGGCGTTGGCGAGGGCAGCGGCCTCCAGAGGCTGGCACCGGGGAGTTCAGATAGCGTCCATTGGGCGAGAAAGAGGTCAGAGAGCGCATCCGCGCTAATCTCTTCTGAGTCAAGCGCACCGGCGATGCGTTCATGTTGCACGCGGCCCAGCTCAGATGCGCTCCAGATCGCGTTGCCGTCCGGCGCGACGGCGTCGGCCAGCAGATGGTCGCCCGCGGCACGGATCTCGTTCATGAAGGTTGAACCAGCGTGGCGTGAACCGGCATAGGTTGCGGCGTGAGACAGATAGAGGTGGTTGCAGGCGCGGGTTGAGGCGACATACCCCAGTCGACGTTCCTCTTCCAGGAACGCCCGCTTACGCTCGGCGTCACTGGTTTCCGTGTACGTCCCGTGGTGACGCAGACTTTCAGGCTGATTGAGGT
>JACCZH010000460.1 GCA_013696045.1 Chloroflexia bacterium | reverse complement strand
GGATCTTGCTGAACTGCATGGGTGCACAGGAGATCCATTCGGCTCCGCTCAGGATGACCACCAAAACACCACTGCTAGTCCCAAAACACGGGCACAGTCCTACGGACCTGGCGCGACACTCCGTACGCTCAGGTTCCTGAACTCATACTCAGCCTCCAGCACGTCGCTGTTGGTCACCACAATCCCGGTGGCGCCGGTGGATGAACCAGCGTGAATACTCGTGCCAATCTCAACCCCGTTGATTGCATATGTCAGATCCGTTCCGTCAGATGACATCGTGAGCGTGTTCCACTCGTCCACCGGATTCGACTCGTCGCGCAGCTCACGTTCCAGAAGAATCACGGAGATGTCGTTGCCCTGGGAGTCCATCCCCTGGTGATAGGCGACGGTCTCGCCCGAGCCATGTATACAGTACAGATATCCGGAGACCAACCCCGGCTGGGCGCGCGAGATCAGACAGGCTTCGGAAAGCACAGCCGCGCTTACCAGCCGCACATCGACCTGGGATGTTGTGTCCTCATATTGATAGTCCGGGGTGAACTGGGCAACTTGAAACCCGTCCGAATCAGTGACCTGAATGTGATAGGTTCCATCGGCGTAAAAAGTCGCGCCGCCGGCAAAGGTCGCCTTGGGCCAATCCTCGAGAGTGGACTCATACAGAACCTGATCTGCCGGCGTCTCAGGCTCACCAGGAGTGACCGGTGTGCCATCCCCGGACTCGTAGCGCCAGTTGTAGTAATGCAGACCAACGTTGCCCATCTCGACCCTCCAGGCCAGATCGTTGTCGGGCGTGTAGGTCATGCAGCGGCGCTCGAAGCACTGCACCAGCACGTCGCGCACAACTTCAGCCACCGTCACCTCGGACCAGTAGGCCTCGGTCACCGGCAGGCCGGTCGCGTAGAACAACGGGTCAAAGAGCTGGGTGGTAATAAGCTCATCTCCCTGAGCCACCACGCCTTCCGAATTCAAATACGTCCAGAAGACATCCGCGACCCGATGGTTTGTGGACGTCTCGAGATACTCCGCGTACACATCATAAACGGCAAACTGCTCATCCGAACCCACCTGTCCATCGCGTGACAGGGTCTGCGTCACAAGCGCGCCCGCCGGTAGCGGCTCGTCGTCCAGCACATTCACAAATGAGGCGTAGGTTGGCCCCAGGGTGTCGTCGGAATCACCGGCCACGTTGACGGTTGACGGTCGCCGTGTTTCAAACTGGGCATCACCGATCTGCAGCTCGCCGGAGATCATCTCGTTCACCAGCAGGCCGTTGGTGATGTACCAAACCTTCTCGCGATTATTCAGCGGGTCAGTCATCTCCATGCGACTCTTGTCGTAGTAGTAGACCAAGCGGACATTATGCTGCGCCTCTTCGTACTCCTCGTAAGCGTACTCAGCGGGCGGATCGGTTCCCCAGAGCCAGGTGCGTGTCACCGCGGCGGTGGCAACCGGAAAATCAGTTGGGTACCAGGTGTCGTACATCGACGCATAGGCAACACCGCGCACCGCCGCCTCGGCATCAATCTGTCCCGCGCCGACGCCTGCCTCGAGGCCTGACGCTCCTGTGTCAATCGCCGTCGAGGTCAGCATGCGGCGGATATCTTCAACGCCAAGGGCCGGATTAACCGACTTTTGCAACGCCACCGTGCCGCTGACGATGGCTGCGGCGAACGACGTGCCGCTTACCGGCTGGTTGTTCAGCTGGTCGCTCCAGCTATCCTCACCGGTTACCCTGTTCCAGTGCGGAGAGAAAATAAGCTCACCCGGCGCTGCAACGTCCACGGAAGAGAGGATCGACGAAAACTGTGCCCGGTCTCCGTCGGCATTGAGCGCGCCGACCGAGATGGCCTCGGGATAGCTGGCCGGATAACTGATCTTGTTGAAACGGTTGCCGGCCGAGGCGACCGCCGGCACACCATTCTGATAGGCGTATTGAATGGCGTTTAGCTCTGTCTCGGATGCCTGATCGGAGCCCAGGCTAAGGTTGATGACATCCGCGCCATTGTCGACCGCCCAGATAATCGCCGAGGAAATCGAAGAGACCGAGATCGAGCCATTGTCGGCCAGCACCCGTATTGGCATGATCCTGACGTCCATCGCCGCGCCAGCCGTGCCGGCCATGTTGTCCCCGGCCGCCGCGATGATCCCGGCAACGTGCGTGCCGTGACCGCTGATGTCGGCCCAATTGTCGCTTCCATCCACCGCGTTGTATCCGGGCACGAGCTTATCGACCAGATCGGGGTGAGTTGGGCTGACGCCGCTGTCAATGACGGCCACGATGAGCTCGGGGTCACCAGTGGTGATATTCCAGGCATCCGGCAGGTTCACCGCTTCAATCCACGACTGTTGATCGGCATAAAGCTCTTCGTCAACCGGCGCCCAGTGCAGCTCGCGGAGGTAATTTGGCTCCACAAAATCAACCAGAGGATCATCTCGCAGCAGCTCAAGCGCCGCGCCTGCATCTCCAGCACTATCAAAGGAAAAAACCTGCAGGTCGCCGGAAGCCGTCAGGTTGCGCCGCGAGACGAGGCCGTCACCGACCTGCGCGGCCAGCAGTCTGGCGGTCGGCAGGTGCGAACCCATGCCATCGTGCCGCAGGGTGTCATCCCCATCGCGGAGCACCGGTTTCAGCCGGACGATGAGCTCGCCAGGTTCTTGCATTTCTGTTGGAGAGTCAGTCTCGGCGGACCGTTCCGAATTATTATTAGAATCCGGCGACGCTTGCGCGCCAAACGGTTGAGCGGTAATCGTCAAGAGGGAGACGATCGCGACAAGCAGCCAGCGTTGGAGGATTCTCACAATAGCTCTTTCACCATTTTTGAGCGAATGGTTAACTTCCCGACTCTGATCGCAGCACGACGCAGAGG
>JACCZH010000448.1 GCA_013696045.1 Chloroflexia bacterium | reverse complement strand
CGATAAGGCTTACGCCGACTGTGCCGTGCTGGCTTGCCTCCCGCATGGCGGTCTCAACGTCGGTCCAGCTCATGATTACGATACTCCCGTCTGTACGTCTCATCGTACGATAGGGGAGTATCGTAGCCGGTTCCGGGATGATGTGTTGGAGGTTACTCCGCTTGGCGCTCTGCATGGGGTGAAATCGGGGATTCGCGCTGGATCTCGTGCAGGATAGTTAGAGCCTCTTCAAGCTGCTCGGTTGATTCCGAGTAGCCGGGCGAGAGCATGGAGTAGCGAGCGGTAACCTGAGCCGCTTCGGCGACACTCTGGAGCGCCCGGATCATACGATCCATCGTGCGGCCGATATCGTACATCGCGTCAGTGTTGAGGATAGCCTCGGTCTCCTCGATTGTGCGGGTGAAGTCTTGGTCGCCCCAGTCGGCCAGCTTGAGGCCGGCCAGCAGCAGATCAACCCTGAAGATGAGGATGTGAATGAGCCCTTCCAGCTCCTGTTTACTGTAGTGGCTGAAGGATTCAGTGCCAAACCTCTCGGGCTTCACAGTTGCCGCGCCTTCTTCTTTGCTGATCGATAGTCCCATCGGCCGAACAACCGGTCGGGGCGGCTCCAGCGGGCTGACTGAGCTACTGGCCGCTTTGAGGTTATCGAGCTCGTTAGCGTCAAAGCTCTCGTGCTCGGAGACATGAGTCTGAATTTTTCCGGGCAACGGTCAGACCTCCCAACGGTAATACACCGCCGTGGCTGGACGGTTCCACATGGATCCCAGCGAGCTGGACCCTGAGCTTGAACTAACGTGACGCTCCGAGCAAGGCGGAGACTATACGTTCAAGAGAGGCTGGACCACCGCCAATCGCGTCGTCTTGCGCTATTGCGGGCGACGGGTGCTGCTTTCTCTTTGTATCACCCTAAATAATGATTACGCGCTTGACTGGCGGATTGTGGAGCAGACTGCTGACAACCTTGTCACGATGCATGGTCCGACGGTAAAGGCGCCCCGCGGATGGCGATACATTGATCCCGGCGAATCTGGGTGTCGCAAGACAAACGAAGGAGACGCCCTGTTTCTGGACGTCTCCGAGATCATGTCGTGCCGGTATTTACCCGTAGCGGAGCTTGCGCGATTCTTCCGAGGCCTCGGCGACTTTGAAGTCGGTCAACGTCGGCATCTCAAGCGTTGGGACACGCGTGTCCGGCGCGCGGAAGACGTAGCCCATGCCGCGCACGGTGTGCAGGAATTCAGGACAGTGTGGATCGACCTCGATCTTCTTGCGAAGGCGCCGGATGTATTGGTCGACCCGGTTGGTGTCACCCTCGAAGTTAAAGCCCCAGGTGCGTTCAATCAAGGTGTCGCGGCTGATCGTGATCTGGGCGTTGCGCATCAGGCACTCCAGCATGCGCATCTCGGTCGGGGTCAGCAACTCTGGTTCACGTCCATGCACCCGGTAGGTCAGCTCGCCAATCGAGAGCTCGGCCTGTTTCACCTTGAGCACCGTGCCGAGTCCCTGGTAATCGGCCTGGCGGAAGCGCCGGGCGATCGTGTCCAGCCGCGCCAGCAGCTCCAGCGGGTCGAACGGTTTGACCAGATAGTCATCCGCGCCGTAGTTCAAGGCCTTGATCTTGTCGCGGGTGTCGATATTGTGGGTGAGGAACATCAGCGGACCGTTGTAGCGGTAGCCGCGCAGCTCCTTGCACAGATCGAACCCATTGAGATCGGGCAGATCGGCCTCCATCAACACGGCATCGGTTTCAATGCCGATGATGTTGGTGAACGCTCCGGCGGCGTTGTGGGTGATAACCGCGTCATGACCAGCGTCAGTCAGGACAAAGCGCAGAAATCGACCGTTAGCAGAATCGGGATCGACGACGACAACTCTCATCTCCAGACCTCCCCCTACGTAACCGTAAAGAGTGTCTACGTTTTCTGACGCCCACATGCTGAAAGTTCCCAGACAATCAACCGTGGCTTGAATTGCGTCACATGAAGACGGAGACACAAAGCAACCAGCCGCATGTGTGTCGGCCGGTTGCACCAGTGGCTCCACCGAGAGGCAGGTGCCCAGATACACCCCCCGGTTTCATCGCCGCCGTATTCACATGTTATGTGTTATGTACCGCCTGAGCTTCGCCGAGCCCTTGGGCGGTTCGATTTGGCCTAGCGCCGCTGTCTAGAGCCATTATGACGATCTGTTCATCATTGTCAACACATTTCGCGGCGGGTTTCTGATGACAATTCATAAAGGAATCGATTTACCATCAATGAATGTCACTATACACTACGTTATAAGGGCAAAAAGTTGATGTATCCGGGAATGTGAGAATGAGTCATGGTCCGCGTGGCGCCAACGCGGGAGCAGACCGAAGTGCAAGGCTGGTCAAAACCCATTGACCCGTTCCGCTCCGAAGCCTACGAATCTGTTCGCGGCGCGCTCTCGCTCGCTCGTGTGACCGAGGCCACGGTCTCTTCCAGCCCCTGTAACAAGGAGACTGATGGTTCCCAGGCCAGCATCTCTTTGGCACGCGACCCGGTCAGCGCGATCTGGTAAATATCTCCTCGGCGTGGCGGAGCGTAGTTGGCTTCATGGCGGTAATCGGTAATGGCCGCCAACGTTTGGAACACCTCGTTGACACTGGAGCCACGGTTCGAGCCCAGGTTGATGCTTGCGCCGGACGCTTCAGTAAGCGCGGCGATCGACGCTCTGGCGATATCTCCGACGTACACAAAATCGCGCGTCTGCTCGCCGTCACCATAGATTGTCACAGGTTCGCCGGACAGCATCCGGCCGATGAAGATGGCCACCACTCCGGCCTCGCCGTGCGGGTCCTGCCTGGGTCCGTAGACATTGGGATAGCGCAGGATGGTGTAATCCAGCCCATAGAGCCGCTGATAGAGGCTCAGGTAGAGCTCCATGACGTATTTGCTCACGCCATAGTGGCTAAGCGGCGCGATAGGATGCTCCTCGTCACAAGGCAGATAGCCTGGCTCGCCGTAGAGTGCCCCACCGGTGGATGCGTACAGCACTTTACGCACTCCAGCGGCGCGGGCGCATTCCAACAGGTTGACGCTGCCTTCGACGTTGATGGAGGCGTCCAGCCGCGGCTCGTCAATCGAGGCCTGGACACTGATCTGTGCGGCGTGATGGCTGACCACTTCCGGCCGTACCTTGGCGAACACGTCCTCCAGCCCAGTGTCCCGGATGTCGCATTCGTACAGGGTGACCCCAGCCGGGACGTTGTCATTGTGTCCACTTGAAAGGTCGTCAACAATTGCTACCTCGTGGCCGCCGGCGATAAACGCCTCGGCAACGTGCGAGCCTATAAATCCCGCACCGCCGGTTACCAGAATCCGCATCGCACACCTTCTCCGTGGTTCCAACATGAACGAATTGTCAAAAAACGTCTCCCGGGTTGTTGCGCGAGCCGTTCCAGCCGAGAATATAGTCGATACCCATGTCATCTCGACCGGAGCCCTACGGCGACGCTGAGGGCAGGCTCCGCGGAGTGGAGCGGTCTCTTGTCTGACCAATCCCCGGCTGAACCGGGATCTTTGCGACCCCGGTTGCCCTCTGGGCGTGTACTCCGCGGTCGAGATGACAGCGGAGGAGGGTCAAGATAACATGCCGAGTGTACCGTTCCAAGAGTCGTTATGGAGATGGTTTTGACCGACAGGGAAAGACCACGGCGCGTCTTGCTCGTTTGCGATGCCTATCCTGAGCAACCAGATGACCACAGCCCCTGGAGCTTGTGGGACAAAGTTCATGACTGGCGCGCAAGGGGCTATGAGGTGCGAGTGCTCGCGGCCGATCCGCAACCGGCGGGCAGGTTGCCGTCTGGCTACATTGAGACCGAAGAGGGCTGGGTTGACGGCGTTCCAGTGTACCGGCTGCGCTTCGCGCCGCCGGCGCAGCCAGGTCCACGCCTGGGTCACGGCTCCGAGCCGCTGCTCAACGTTGCGCTCGAAAGGGTGCTGCGTGATTTTCAGCCCGATCTGTTGTGCCTGGTGCTTGGACCGTTTTTTGGCGCCATACCTTTGCGCAAAGCGGCTGAGCATGGCATTGTGGTTGAGCTGGTGGATAGCGCACGCATACTCAAGAGTCAGGATGTCGTTCTCCCCGCAGAGCGCCGGGCACGGCGCTGGTTTCGTCGATCTGGCGCACCTCAGCGTCTGCAAATTGGATCGGACCCCACTCCATGCGCCACTGGGCGCGCGAGCCGGCGCTCTCTGAGGCGAGCACTTCGAAGTGGAGAACGTCGCTGACCGCGTCAACATCCGTGCGATGAAGGTAGCCGTCCCCGCGCTCGACGCTGACGGCACAGTGGTATCTGCCCGGCGCAAGTCGCGGGTC
>JACCZH010000444.1 GCA_013696045.1 Chloroflexia bacterium | reverse complement strand
TTACCTGCGAACGCATTGTCGTGTGGTAGCGCCGCACGGTCAGTTCATCACTCACCACGCCGTCCGTCAACGCCTCCAGCATCGCCTGAATGGCGGCCAGCGGCGTTCGCAAATCGTGCGACACCGCCGCCACAAGTTCGCGGCGCGATTCGTCTGCGCGGTTGCGCTCTTCGGTTGCCAGAGTGACATTTTCAACCATGTCATTGAATGACGCCGCCAGATCGGAAAGCTCGTCGTTGGTCCACACCTGAACACGGGCTGAGAGGTCGCCTCGAGCCACCGCTCGCGCGCCCTCCGTCATACGCTGTAGCGCAGAGGTCATCCGCTCGGCCACGGCCGCTCCGAACGACACCGAGAAGATTGCGCCAAACACCAGCAGGACAACCAGCAACCCAAGATCATGTGATGAGATGAACATCAGACGCGCCGTCACCAGGATATTGACGATAACAATCAGCACGCCGACGCCATAGGCCATCAGAATTTTCGTCCGGATCGATCGCCGGCCCGCCTCGCTCCAACGGAACGCGGTTACCCCAAAGGCTGTCGACGCTACAGCGGAGATGGAGAGGAACAACACCAGATCCCTGAACTCGCCCAGCGGCACTCGCAACCAGACGAATGCGAGAATAGTCACAACGGCGAAGGCAAGAAGCAGACCTACTAGAGGGATAGGGGGTCGTGTGGCGATGCGCATGGTTGCGGCGGGTTTCACGCTACCCATCGAACTTGTACCCAACTCCCCAAACAGTCACAACGTGGGTAGGGTGTGAGGCGTCAATCTCAATCTTCTCCCGTAAGCGCCGCACGTGCACCGTCACCGTGCTCTCGTCGGCAATAAATTCCGTGCCCCACACGTGATCGAGCAACTGACTGCGTGAGAACACATGCCGCGGTTGGCTGGCAAGAAAATAAAGGAGGTCGAACTCCTTGGCCGTCAAACTAACCTGGCGGTCATCCAGCGTCACGGATCGTTCGCCGGGTGAGATCACGATGCCGCCGATAGCCAGCGACTTCTGTTCGAGGTCCTTCTCGACAACAGCCGCGCGTCGCAACACGGCTTTCACCCGCGCCACAACCTCACGCGGGCTGAAGGGTTTCACCACGTAATCGTCCGCGCCGATCTCCAGCCCGGCTATACGATCGATCTCGTCCGATCGAGCCGTCAGTAGAATGATCGGGATATTGTGCTCGCGACGCAGCAAAGAGGTGACTTCGAGACCGCTCTTATAAGGCAGCATGATGTCCAGGACAATGAGGTCCGGCCGCGCTTCCCGGGCCAGGTTGAGCGCGGTTTCCCCATTATCCGCCGACAGCACCGAGTAGCCCTCACGCGACAGGTACAGCGACAGTACTTCCACGATGCTGGGTTCGTCGTCTACCACCAGAATGGTCTGCGCCATTGAACGACCTTTCGCACCGCCACCAGCCATGAAGTACGCGTGAGCGTCTCAGCGCCCGTGCGTTGCAATGTGATTATGCTGCTGGAATGTTACGAAAAGGTGACGCTACTTGGTCACCTCGTACACGAGGTGAGCGATCTCCGCCGCGATGAGCTTGTCCATCGCCAGCATGACCGCGTTTGAAGAGCCAGGCGTCGACAGCACCAGCCTCCCGCGATAGACGCCCGCCGTCGCTCGCGACAGCATCGCCGCCGCGCCAATCTCAGCATACGACAGCATTCTGAACAGCTCGCCGAACCCGACCAGGGTCTTCTCTAATTTGCCAGCGATGACATCGTAGGTTGTGTCTCGACGGGCGATCCCAGTTCCGCCATTGAACAGAATGGCCTGACAGCGCGGATCGTCGCAATAGCGGTCCAGCAGCGCGCCAATCTGTTCCGGCTCGTCCTTCACGATCTGATAGCCGACCACGGTATGTCCGGCAGCCTCTAGCCGGTCACGCATGATCTGCCCGCTCTTGTCGGTCTCCGGGGTGCGGGTGTCGCTCACCGTTACGATGGCACAGCCAACGCTGTCTGGCGCGCGCTCACGGTGCTCCTGAACGGACTGGCTCATAGCGTACCCTCGCCTCATGTCCCAAACGCTAGCGTCTTAGCCAATGGCCGGCACGTCGGATTCGGAGATCTTGGCGTTGAGCGCTGCCACGTCGTCCGCGATCACCGCCTCAAGGGTGGCTATGTGCTCGTCCGCCTGCATGCTCAGATGCTCAAAGACGCCGTATTGCTGCTGCGGTGGACGAGTGTCACCAAAGGACACCGTGCCCTGCATCGACGAGAGCTTGCTGTTGACCTTCGGCGGGTAGTTAAACGAATCGGCGTTGCCCTTGCTGCGCGATTCGACCAGATTATTCTCCGCGGCGAGTAGCCTGTCGGCGACCTGCCCTGCGTCCGCCGCCAGCTCGGATTGCCCTGATGCCTCCAGACGTGACTTCCACGCCTCAACCTGACCACGCAGCTCACGGCTCCGCAACACGGCGTCATGCACCGAGCTGAGCTTGTCTCGGACCTGCATCAGCAAATCGAACTGGGCCTGAAAATCCTCCTGGGTTGTTTGAATGCGAGGATCCTTGCGAATCTCAAACTCCTCGGTCTGCACGCGCCCGCCAGCGTCGAGCTGTACCGCATAGCGGCCAGGCACAACCACCGGTCCAATCGTGCTGCCACCCCAATAGGCCGACAATGTGCCGAACCCAAGCTTCGTGCCCTCGGGGTAGCGCATATCCCAGACGAACCGGTGCAATCCTGGCTTGGCATGCAGGCGATAGCCATCATGCTTTTCTTCGTCCTTACTTGAGAAGCTGCGAATCAACTCCCCGTCAGCAGTCAGAAAGCTGAGTTTTACCTCGTCGGAAGGAGCGTCGCCAAGCCGGTAGTGAATCAACACTCCAAGCGGCGGGTTCTCTCCGCCCTCCAGCGGGATCACCTTCGGCTCACCATCTTCGCCAGCCACCACATCCGCCAAAGCAGTGCGGCCACCGATCTGCAGATACGCCTTGGAACCAATAACGTCGGCCCTGCCCCAGCGTCCGGGCGGCTTGAGACGATACGACGGCTTCACGGGAAACAAATGAGCCTTCGCCTGCGCGACCTCATCGTTCCAGGCCCGCAGTGGCGAAAGGTCATCCAGTGCCCAGAAGGATCGCCCGTGCGTCGCCAGAATGAGATCGGCGTCTTTAATAACCAGATCGTGGATCGGGACCACCGGAAGATTCGCCCGGATGCGGTGCCAGTTGCTGCCTTCGTCCCAGGAGACGTAGACGCCGCCCTCGGTTCCGGCGTAGAGAAGCCCCTGCCGGGCCGGATCCTCCCTGATGACTCGCGTGAAATCGTCCTCGGGGATTCCGTTCGTGATCAATTCCCAGGTCGCGCCGTAGTCGTGCGTTTTGAAGAGGTACGGTGTGTTGTCGTCGTGCTTGTAGCGCGTGGCGGCAACGAACGCGGTGGCGGCATCATGAGGCGACGCCTCAATGATGCTGATAAGCGGCCAGTCATTGAGATCTGGCGGGGTGACGTTTGTCCAGGTTTCGCCGTTGTCGCGCGTGACGTTTACCAGACCATCGTCTGATCCGGCCCAGATGACACCCGGCTCCACCGGCGACTCGGCAATAGCAAAAACGGTCGCATAAAACTCTGTGCCGATGTTGTCGCCGGTTATCGGGCCGCCGGACGACACAAGCGTTTCGGGGTCGGCGCGGGTCAGATCCGGACTGATAACGTCCCAGCTCTGGCCCCCGGTGGTCGTCCGGAACACATGATTGCCTCCCGAATACAGAATGTCGGGATCGTGTGGGGACAGGACGATCGGGAAGGTCCATTGAAAACGGTACTTCATGGACTCGGCCCCATAACCGATCGGGTCGTCCGGCCAGACGCTGATCTCGACCGCCTGCTGGCTTCCATGGTCGTAGCGGGTCATCCTCGCGACGAAGCTGCCGGCGTAGATGATATCCGGGTTGTCAGGCCGCACCGCGATGTAACCGCTCTCGCCACCGCCAATCGGGTAGCTGTCATCCCCTACGATCGTGTTACGCCACGACATGCTCGGAACCGTGATGGTTGTATTGTCCTGTTGCGCGCCGTAGATGCGGTACGGAAAGCGGGTGTCGGTCGTCACGTGGTAGAGCTGGGACGTCGGCTGGTTGTCGATGGTGGACCAGGTGATACCGCCGTCGAGCGAGACGCACGCGCCGCCATCGTTGCCTTGCACCATCCGACGGGTATTCTGGGGATCGACCCACAGATCGTGGTTGTCGCCGTGCGGCGTCGGCATGTTGGTGAAGGTCTTGCCGCCATCGACCGACTTCCAGGCTTGCAGGTTCATCACATAGACGGTGTCCGGATCGACCGGGTCGGCAATGATATGCATGTAGTACCAGGGCCGCTGGCGAAGGTCGGGTTCATCAGTAATTAGCTGCCACGTCTCGCCCGCGTCGTCCGAGCGGTACAGCCCACCTTGCTTGCTCTCGATCAGAGCCCAGACCCTGCTCGGCCTGGCTGGGGAAACCGCGACACCGATGCGGCCCATGAGGCCTTCTGGCAAACCAGGGTTGCTCGATAGCTCCGTCCAAGTGTCGCCGCCGTCCACTGTCTTGAACAGGCCGCTGCCTGGACCGCCACTGTGAAACGCCCAGGGATAGCGACGGGATTCCCAGAAACCGGCGTACAGCACCCTCGGGTTCTGGACATCCATGGCGAGGTCGGAGACGCCGGTCTTGTTGTCCCGGTAGAGCACATTCTCCCAGGATTGGCCGCCGTCCTTGCTACGATACACTCCGCGCGCGTCGTGATCGCCAAATGCGTGACCCAGCGCTCCCACATAAACCAGGTCAGGGTTCTTCGGATGCACCCGCACTCTAGCGATATGGCGCGTGTCCTCAAGACCCAGATGCCGCCAGGTCTCTCCGCCATCGTCTGAGCGATACACGCCGTCGCCTATCGTGACATCCCCGCGAATCGTCGATTCGCCACTCCCGGCATAGACAACGTTAGGGTCGGACTCTGCGATGGCAAGCGCCCCCACCGGGCTGGTATTGAAGAATCCGTCCGAAATATTATGCCAGGATGCGCCCGCGTCCCGCGTTCTCCAGACACCACCGGCGCAGGCCCCGAAGTAGAAAGTCAACTGCTCGGTGGGGTGTCCGACAACGGCAATCGAGCGTCCACCGCGAAACGGTCCCACGAGTCGCCAGGTGGTGGCATCCAGAAATTCGCTTACCTTTGACATGAACTGTCCTCAATCCAAAAACCATGTTCGCCCGCTCGGCAACGAGCTTTATAGGCGCGGCAACGATCTGTTCAATGTCTGACACCGTAGCACAACCTTTGACCTGTGCCAAGACATCCTGTACACAGTCCATTTCAGAAATCATCAGCAATCCTCGCCTGCTGCGAGCCTAATCGAGGGTCAGATTTTCGTATTGGCGGCACGTCAGTACGCCACCATTCGCTTGGAGTGCGAGCGCAAAGAGGTCCACCCGCCAGTAGGAGTCCGCGTACTCGGGGGGGTCTTCAATGAACGCGAGCGCGGTGGACATGATG
>JACCZH010000375.1 GCA_013696045.1 Chloroflexia bacterium | reverse complement strand
CCTATGGCCTAGCAGCGGGTCGTCTTGTTATCCCAAAGTTGTGAGACGCTCCAGGTCCCCTGTCGACGGCCGGCAGATTTTTCACTGTAATCAGCCAGTCCTCTCGACCTTTTGGGGGCCGAGGCCTGTATCGTGGCTGCGCGCCACACAGCAGGCAATCGTGTTCTTTAGGAGGCACATTACATGAGTTCGACGACCCGAACCCGGACGCTCCTGCTCGCGAGCGTCGCTGTCTTTGCACTGTTGTTGGCGTCTTGTGGCGACGACACGGGCAACGATGTATCCACAGGAAGCGACCTGCCCGGCACCGACTACGATGGTGAGATCGTTTTTGGCGACCTGAACTGGGATAGCGCCCTGTTTCACAATCGTATCGCGCAATATGTTCTTGAAAATGGCTATGGCTACAACACAACCTCAATCCCTGGCGGCACCATCGCCCTGACTCAGGGACTTATCAATGGAGACATCGACGTTGCGATGGAGATGACTCCAGAGCAACAACCAGACTACGTCGAAGCAGTTGAGGCCGGTACGGTGCTCGATCACGGGCTGATGTTTGCTGGCTCGAATCAGGGTTGGTGGGTTCCCACCTACGTCATCGAGGGCGACGCCGAGCGTGGAATCGAACCGATGGCGCCGGACCTCAGATCGGTGAGCGACCTTCCTCAATATAAAGAACTCTTCGCTGATCCTGAAGATCCTGACAAGGGGCGCTTCTATGACTGCATCGCCGGCTGGGAGTGCGAGCGGGTGAACGAGGGCAAGTTCGAAGCGTATGGGCTAGGGCAGCACTATAATCGTTTTCTGCCCGGTTCTGACGCCGCCCTCGCCACGTCAATTGTGGCGGCCTACGAGCGTGGAGACCCCTGGTTCGGCTATTACTGGGCTCCAACCTGGATCTTTGGGCTGGTCGATCTGACCAAGATCGAGGAGCCGGAGTTCACTGAAGAGTGCTGGGACCAGATTTTCACGGGAGAGGAGGCGTGTGCCTATCCCCTGATGGAGATTCACATTGCCACCAGTCCTGAATTCGCCGAGGCAGCCCCGGAAGTAATCGAATTCCTGGAGAACAGCGAGACAACTGTCGAGCAGATCAATGCCGCGTTGTCCTACATGCAAGAGAACGACGCCACGCCTGACGACGCCGCGGTCTGGTTTCTTCAGGAACACGAGGACGTATGGACCAATTGGGTTCCCGCCGATGTCGCCGAGCGGGTGAAGGAAAGTCTGGAGGGCATGTAGCTCCAACATTCCCCACGGCTCTGATATCTCGTAATCGAGCACTGTGTCCTGGCGGCGATGTCGTCGCCGCGCAGCCACAAAACGAAGGAAAACCCACATGCACGAGCAACAACACGACGAACCCATCCTCGAGGTGAGGAACGTCTCGAAGATCTTTAACGCCGCCAACGAACACCAGGTGGTGGAGATGATTAATGATGGCAGATCGAAGGACGAAATCCGGGAAGAGGCAGGCGCGGTCGTTGCTGTCCGTGACGTCTCATTTTCGGTCAAGCGTGGTGAGTTCTTCGTCATCATGGGTCTCTCGGGTAGTGGCAAATCCACACTGGTGCGCACGCTTATCCGGCTTATCGACCCGACCACTGGCGAGATCATCATCGACGGCCAGGACATCACCTCGATGGGTGACAAGGAGCTGCGCGACGTGCGCCGCAATAAAACCGCCATGGTCTTCCAGCACTACGGCCTCTTCCCGCACAAAACCGTGTACGAGAACACCGAATACGGGCTCAAAACCCGTGGTGTTCCCAAGAAAGAGCGGCGTGAGCGAGCTATGTCCGCTATCTCCCAGGTGGGTCTTGGCGGCTGGGAAAATGAACGTCCCAGCGCTCTGAGTGGCGGTATGCAGCAGCGTGTAGGTATCGCCAGAGCACTGGCTCATGACCCGCAGATCCTGTTTATGGACGAGCCGTTTAGTGGGCTCGATCCGCTTATCCGGCGTGAGATGCAGAACGAATTCGCAACGCTGCGCGCCGAAGTACAGATGACCACCATCTTCGTCACCCATGATCTCGACGAGGCGCTGAAGCTGGGCGACCGCATCGCGATCATGCGTGACGGCGAAGTGATTCAGATCGCCACTCCGGGCGAGCTGGTTATCAATCCGGCCGACGATTACGTGGCCCAGTTCGTTCAGGGCGCGTCGCCGGCCAAGTACATGACGGCAGCATCCATTATGACCGCGATGCCCGCTACGATCAGCGACCGAGACACGGCCGGCGCCGCCATCGCCGCAATGACATCGCATAATTCGTCAATTGGGTTTGTGCTCAACGACCAGGGACAGCTGCGCGGGCTGGTGCCGGTGACACGGCTGGTCGAAATCGGCACCAACGGCTCCAAGGTGCCATGGGGCGATGTGATGACAGAGGCGCCACAGACGGGAATGGACACTCCTCTCGAAGAGCTGCTGCCGCTGGCGGTTCAGAGTGAACATCCTCTCGCCGTCGTCGACAGCACCGGCAAGCTAGTCGGCGAGATCAGCCAGAGCACACTGCTCCAGGTGCTGGCCGCCGACATGAACGACAGCGACGCCGTCGAAGAAGAGGCGGCGCCAGACACCATGTCAGACATAGACGAGAGTGAGGTAGCCGATGTTCACCGAATTTCCTGAAGGTATTAGTATTCCACTTGCCAGTTGGGTTGACCGGCTCGTCGCCTGGTTGTTGGCCACGTTCTCGGGCGTCTTTGACGGCATCACGGCCGTCGTGCGCTGGATTATCCTCAATACAGAGAACGTTCTTATGGGAGTTCCCTGGCCGGTAATCATCCTGACGGTCCTCGTCGGCGGATGGTTCAGCACGCGGAGTGTGTTGACGACTGTCTTCCTGGCTGGACTGATGCTCATGATAGGCTCGTTCGGTTTCTGGGATCTCGCCATGATGACGCTGGCGATTATTATCGCCTCGGTAGCCATCTCGCTTGCCTTCGGCTTGCCGATGGGCATACTCGTGGCACGTAGTCCGTCAGTTGCCGCTGTTGCGCGGCCTGTTCTGGACGGCATGCAGACAATGCCGAGCTTCGTATATCTCATTCCGGCCATGATGTTCTTTGGCCTTGGCAAGGTGCCGGCCGTCTTTGCCACGGTCGTCTATGCTGTGCCACCGCTGATCCGCTTGACTGACCTTGGCATCCGTGGCGTCGCTACCTCGGCCATCGAGGCAGCCGAGTCTTACGGCGCGACTCAGGGTCAGATTCTTAAAGAAGTCCAGCTGCCGTTGGCACTCCCAGCCATTATGGCGGGCGTTAACCAGACCACAATGATGGCGCTGGCTATGGTCGTTATCGCGTCGATGATCGGCGCTGCGGGCCTGGGGCAAGAAGTCCTGCTCGCGCTCAACCGGATCGATCCCGGACGCGCGGCCGAAGCCGGTATCTGTATCGTCGCCCTGGCCATCGTGATCGACCGCATCACCCAGGGTTTCGCCAAGCGCTACGAAGAGTCCATCGCATAAGGCGTCTGGTCTTCCCCGGAAGAGATGTTCCGTTGGGACGTCTCTTCCACCGTCCAGAGGCTTGCCGTCAGCAACCATCCCGCGCCAGCCAACAATCCGAAGGCCAGCACGGTCCCAACCACGAACGACCCCGGAGAGGGCGCAACCTGTGGAAACACAGCTAGAGGTGAGCCCCCCGCGAGCCCGCGCCACGCTTCGTCACCAAGGTAGCGCCCTGCCAGAACATAACCGGACAGCGGCAGCCAGTGCAGCATGAACGTCATCGCCACTCCCCATCCAGCCAGCCCGAAAACCAGCGCTCGAGCGCGCCGGGAATCCCACAAGCGCTGGACGGCTGGCGCAACCAGGAGTGCGAGTAGAGGCACGACTGGCAGAATGTAGCGCGCCGGCGCTCCCCAGGTTTGCCAGCCTCCCGCCCTCACAATCACCGCCGCGAGCTGTAAGAGCGCAAGCCCTAACGCCACTCGCTGGAGCGGTTGCAGCGGCCTCGGCACAAACAAGACTAGAACCAGCCACGGCGCGAACGGCAACAACCCGCTTCCGCGATCGAGCAGCACCCCCGCCAGACCAACATCCGCCCAGTTGGTGGCGATGTACGACGCTGTAGCCCGCTGTTGCAGTCCAGTCGTCAATTGCAGCATCAGTATCGTCAGGGAGCCGAACGCCAACACCGAGCCAGCCACATAGGCTAGCCGGCGGCGGTTCAAGCCACCCAACAGCCGCCAGACGCGCAGCGCCACCAGCACACCGAAGACCACCGAGAACACAACGAACCGTCCATGCAATACTGGTAGAGTCAACGCAATACCGCAGAGCGGTAGAAGGTAGCGCGCCTGCCGGCCGGCGGCGTCCCAGCACACCAGCGCCCAGACCAGTAGACAAGCCGCAACGATCTCCGTGTACAGCCGGATGGCATAGGGTGACACCGGCGCCAGCAGGACTATCCCGGCCGCACACGTCGTGGCGACGTGCTCGCGAACCCCAGTTCTCTTCATGAGGAATAGTAGCCCCGGTAGCATCGCCACTGCCGCCAGCAACGGCACAATCAACACCGTCTTGGGGTTTTCAAATCGTGAGAAGGGAGCCGCCAGCAACGGTAATCCTGGATCAAAATGCAGGCTTCCAGTGTGCTCCTGGAACTGCACCGCGGATGCTCGCGTTCGCTCTCCTTCGACACGAACAATGACCTCACGCGCATCTTCGTCGGCCGCAAGCAGGACGGTTTTGAGACACCCCCCACACAGCGTCACCATCATGTCATCATCACCGTCAGTGAGCCGCACGGTCGATTCCGCCGTGCCGTCATTCACCAGACTGAGCCAGATACCCGCATCGCGCCGCCCGTCAGCAGGGAGCGACAACGCCCACTCCACCACCGGCTCCGGCTTGGGCAACGTGTAGGCGCCTGCCCAGACACGTCCGATTCCCTGCACCACCAACCGGCCGGCCGGATGAACACGCAACGCCTCGTATCCTTGTGACTGGAGGGATGTCATCGTTGTGCCGCCGGCCGGAACCTGAACCTTGAGGTCGGACCGCTGACCGTCATGGCCAATCAAAGACAGGGTTGCTTCCATAGCCACTGCTTCTGGGTTGTGGATCAAGACTTCGGTGACAACGTTTTGAGAGGCATAGCGGTCGCGTGGCAAGCTCCCCAACACAGACACCTCGCCCGCTCCGC
The DNA here is from genome assembly GCA_013696045.1 of Chloroflexia bacterium. GTDB lineage: Bacteria > Chloroflexota > Chloroflexia > Thermomicrobiales > CFX8 > JACCZH01. The sequence goes on along the minus strand of JACCZH010000375.1, from coordinate 716 downwards.
GCCCTGGCACGACCAGCAGCCCAGCGCGCCTGTCCAGAGCGTAGGCAACAACTGGCCCACCACTGGCTTCCATAGTGAGGCTCGATGGCGCACCTTCACAGATATTTCCCACGGGCAGTTGCTCGGCAGTGTCGAAGCTTTCCTCTGATTCCCAGATAACCAGACCGCCCGCGTTCCTCAGATACAGGTGCACATCTCGTCTACCGCCATCCGGCGCGACAACCTGCACCGCATCAACGTCACACTCGCCGGCGGAGAGCAGCGTCCGCGATGTGCCCGGCTCAAGCGGCGGTAGCCACTCCAACGAACCATCGCCGAGCTGGACCGGGTTCTGTATGCCGTCCAGATACCGGCGCTCAGCAGCACCGGGAGGGAACAGGGTTGAATACCGATCCGCGCTCGCGTCGCGCACAACGGCGATATTGCCGTCTGGGGAGATCGTGTTCCGCCTGTACGATTCTTCGTGGTAGTTGTTCAGCAGCTCAAGGTCATAATCCGCCCCCATCGAGCGTGCCGTCACATAATAGTGCGGCTCGTCACCGTTGAAATCCACCACCGCGACGCGCCAACCCAGCAGCGCAACCAACCCCAACGCAACGACGGGCGCCACCGCAAACGCCCGCCGCTTGTCCAACGTGGCAATCCCAATGAACATCACGAACATCACCGCGAGCAGATAGACCGCGCCGGGCACCGACGCCTGGTCGGTCCAATCC
>JACCZH010000356.1 GCA_013696045.1 Chloroflexia bacterium | reverse complement strand
CATCCAGACCAATCAGATCAGCGAGTGCCAGTGGTCCCATCGGGTGGTTCATGCCGAGCTTCATGACGTCGTCAATGCTCTCGCGTGTTGCAACGCCTTCCATCAGACAGAAGATCGCCTCATTGATCATGGGCAGGAGCACACGGTTCGAGACGAAACCCGGATAATCATTGACTTCAACAGAGCGTTTGCCGATGCGTTCGGTCAGACTGCTTACAGCAGCCACCGTCTGATCGCTGGTGCTTACACCCCGGACAACTTCCACAAGCTGCATTACCGGCACTGGGTTGAAGAAGTGCATGCCCACCACACGCTCAGACCGGCGTGTAGCCGCGCCCAGCATCGTGATTGAAATTGAAGATGTATTTGAAGCCAGGATCGCGTGTTCGGGGGCCAGCTCATCGAGACGTTGAAATACCTCGCGCTTCAGCTCCGCTATTTCGCTTATCGCCTCGATCACCAGGTCGGCCGCGCGCACCGCGTCATATTGAGTAGCTGTTTCAATGAGGCTTAGCGTCAGACCTTTATCGTCTTCGCTCATTCTGTTTCGGTCGACAGCCCGGTTCAGATTGCGCTCGATGGTCGAGAGTCCCGCGGAGAGCTGATCCTCACTTTGATCGATCATCGTTACAACGATGCCCGCCTGGGCTAGCACCTGGGTGATTCCATTTCCCATCGTCCCAGCACCAATAATCGCTACCCGTGTAATGTCCATGATTATCTCCTCAAAGGCCCGAACCGGACCTCTCCCCACGCGTTCGTTCGCTCGGCTGAGCCCTGCGGCCCGGCCATCCCAGACGATTATAGGTGTTTGGCTGAACCTTCATGCTCGGCCGCTACCGCAATTTCTCAGGGTAACCCAAGAATGCACGTGAGTAGAGAGGTGAGGTTTTCCTCACCGACATCCCACGATCGGCAGATCGAAGGGAACCAGATTTCTCGGCGAATCATGAAAACCGTGCAAACCCAGTGTGCGTAGTATCAGCATCATAAGCTTCCCGCTATAGCGGGCACGACCGTCAATTCACAGTCGATTTCTTGTGGCACTTTGGTTGGGATTCCGCGCCTGCGGACTCATCAGTTGCTTTAGTTCGATATCCCAGTTGTGGCGGAAGGTCTAATTCAGGACACACAACCAGTCCGAGCGCGCGCTGAACGCCCGGGGTGATTGAAGGAGGGAAGCATGAACGGTATTCGCTTGTCGATTATGGCAGGGTTGCTGGCACTCTTCTTGGCTTTGGCCGCACTTCTCGCGCCATCAGCCCTTGCGGCGGTATCGATCACGAGGGCCGAACTGAGTGGCTCAAAGCTTCGTGTAGAGGGCCGTGGCGCGACACCTAATACACAGATCATCGTAAATGGTGGACAAGCATCAGCCATCTCAGACAGCTCGGGAACCTTCCGCATTGACAATAGCAGCTTTCCAAAGCCGGCAGACTGTCGTGTGGTCGTCAGTGATGGATCCAGCTCCGCGTCCGCGACATTATCAGGCTGCAGTCCAACATCTAACCCAACTCCGACTCCCACAGCAAACCCGAATCCACCGCCAACAGCGACTCCGACACCTACCCCCGCGCCTGCAGGTCTTCAGGCGCCGACACCTCTCGCGCCCTCGAACGGCGCGAGTGTCGTCGTTCCATTTACGATTTCATGGACAGAGGTAACCGATCCGAGCGGAATCATCGCCTACAACTGGCAGATCAGCCAATCATCATCATTCTCGCCCCTGCTCTGGGGTGATTCGACGAACGGAGACGTACGCCAGGACACTGTTAGCGGGCTCGCAACTGGCACCTATTTCTGGCGCGTCCAAGCCGTGACCGGGTCGTTCGTCTCAGGACCGTGGTCTGATCCCCGAACCTTCAACGTCACGGGAGCAGGACCAACGTCACCCGGTACCCCCACGCTCAGCTTAACGTTGAGCGGGACCACTCAGTACCATCCTTGGGAGTCGATCCCTTTCACCTGGACTGCGGTCCCGCAAGCTTCTAGCTACGTCTTCGAAGCCGACAAGAATTCGAGTTTCCCGGCCGGGGTGAGGATCCGTATCGACAATATATCCGCCACGCAGACATCAGTCATCATTGGGGACTTCTGCGGCGGCTGCGAGCAAGGTAATTACTTCGCTCGCGTGTATGCGGTGGACTCAGGCGGCAATCGTGGGGTGCCGTCAGCCACGGTGGCGTTCGGCGTCTTCTACACCGCTCCATTGCCGCCTCCCCCAACGCCGCTAGCGCCGGCAAACGGTGCGACAGCAACTCTGCCAATTACCCTCGACTGGAGTGACGTCCCGAATCCACAACCTTCAGGTTACGAACTGGAAATCTCGAGAAACTCGTCGTTTACCGACATAGAGGAACATGCTCCGCAGCTCAACAACTCGACTCGAACCGTGTTGTCACTCACGTCGGGGACGAAGTTCTGGCGCGTTCGCCATCACCAGGGAATGGCATCGCCAAGCACGACCGCCGCAACTGACTGGTCAGCGGTCCGCTCGTTCACGATTCCCTCTGGAGCTACCGCGATCGAGTCGGTCTGGCTGGGAGGTCCGCCGTGCTCGAATCCATGCCCCGGCGCCGACACGCTGTTTAGCGGCCAGGAGATCGTCGGCTCCTTACAATTAACCAATGCGGCGCCGGCTGGGGGTACCGTCGTTTCCCTGACGAGCAGTAACCCAAGCGCGAGCGGCTCCCACCCCTCATCGGTAACCATTCCAGCCGGCTTTGCGTTCGCTCAATTCAGGTTGTTCGCGGGTGCTGTGACAGTATCCACACCGGTGACGCTTACAGCGACGGTGGGCTCGTCGTCGGCCTCGTTCAACTTCACCGTACATCCCCCGTCGTTGAAGCAGCTTTCGTTCTGTTGCGACTCAACCGGCGGCCTATTGGCCGGCGCGCATTTGTCGCTTAACGGCCGTTCTCCAGTGGGCGGCATCATCGTAAGCCTCTCGAGCAGCTCTGCTCTGGCGGACCCTCCCGAAACCGTCACGGTTCCCGGAGGCAGCTTCTCGCTCCCCATCTCGATCCCCACCAAAGCGGTAACCACAACCACGATCGTCACGATATCGGCTACCTATAACGGCCAGACTGTCGAGGCGCAGCTCAAGCTGTACCCGCAGCAACCGCCTGTCTCCCTTTTCCTCGATCGCACCTCCACGATCGGCCAGGAGGGCGCCTCTGGGACAGTCAGGATCGAAACGGCCCAACTCAACGAAGTACAGATGACTATCACGAGTAGCCATCCGGACATAGCGAGGCCGCAACCATTTGCCTTAATCGGATACCAGAGCACAGTCGGTGGCTTCAACATCGCCACTCAGCCGCCAGCGGTGTCCACGGAGGTGACGATCTCCGCCACCGGCGCCGGAGTGACTCTCACAGCCACGTTGACCGTCCATCCGTTCCAGACAGGTCCGACGCTTACGTCAGTCTCCGTGAATCCCACCAGCGTTACCGGAGGGAGCTCCTCAACCGGTACCGTCACTCTGAGTGGCGCCGCTCCATCGGGCGGTCTGAGCGTCACACTGTCGGACTCACACGCCGCAGCCACCGTCCCGGCAAGCGTGAGTGTCCTTGCAGGACAATTGAGTGTAAGCTTCAGCATCACGACCACGTCGGTCGCCGGGTCCACGCCGGTTACAATCACGGCCACGTATGCTGGCGTTGCACGGACGGCCACCCTAACCGTCAATCCGACGGCAGCGGCTCCGTTGGCGGCGCCGAGTCTGTTAAGCCCGGCCACTGATGCTCGCTTCAGTCGCGGTCAGACGGTCGTCTTTGACTGGAGCGATGTCGGCGGCGCGACGTCGTACACCATCCAGATCGACGATTCGAGCACGTTCTCGTCGCCCTTCATCGTAAACCAGGAAGTGACGCCTTCAACCTACTCGACAAACACGCTTCCTGAACGGAAGTTGTTTTGGCGGGTGCGGGCGAATGATGCCAATGGAAACCCTGGAGCCTGGTCAGCGTCACGACGATTCGAAATCAAATAGCGTCTTGAGGAAGAGGTTAGTGTTGGTGGCCCGGGACTAATTTTGCAGAATGAGAATAATGAATCAGGTTGACCGCAGTCATCCTACGGTCAACCTGATGAAAGGGCCGTTCCTGGCCGCCTGATGAAACGTGGAGCTGGCCACATGGGCTCTTGCCGAATAGCCCATGTATCTTCGGTCCCCATTCCCGCTAACGCCTGAGTCAGCTCACTTCCGTAGGCCCGTTAAAGGTGTTCATGGCGGACTCTATTCCATTGGTG
>JACCZH010000347.1 GCA_013696045.1 Chloroflexia bacterium | reverse complement strand
TCGGGCGTCATCGCGCGGCAGTCAACAGGCAAAACCAGAACTCGTTGAACGCTTCGCCGTCTATCGCAGTTACGACGCTGGTGGGTTTGCCTGATTCGTCGATGGTCTCGCAGAGCAAACCATCCTGGATGTCAAACCGCAGCGGGACTTCTTCAATGGTGACGCCTTTATTCCAGCCCAGAGCAATTCCACAGGCTAACGGATCGTGCTGGAAGTTGAGGATGTCAGCCGGTAACCCGCCGCACGTCTTCCCAAAATTCTCCTCGTTCTGCTCAGTCTCGTTAAGCAGTTCGCTTTGCGTGGCGATCAATCCTCCCAACTTCCCTGACTGACGTAACCGCGGCAGGTAGGCTCGGCGTATCGCGGTCTCTACCGAGACCGTCATTGGGAGCAGTGTGGGAGTGCTGTTTTCCAGAACATATCTGGCGGAATGCGTGTCGAGCTGGATGTTGTAGTCGAAATCATTTCCCCATTGAGGAAACCCAACTCGAATCGAAAATACATAGCCGCCCATCAGAAAGAGCTTCGCGTCCCGCAGGATGCCGGGATACTTCTGATCCAGCAGGAAGAAGTTTGTGTACTGCCCGATGCCGATGATGATTGCATCCTGCTCGACACTCTGCTTGAGCAACTCGATGGCTTCATCAGCCGGGTTGGGACATGGAGTGATTGGTTCCGGCCAGTGCTTCGATTCGTCTGGATAATCAGGAGCATAGCTGAAATATCCACCGGAAATATCCGCACCTGCCTTGACTGGGATGTCTTCTCGCCCAGCAAGTTCCAGCACATACCTCGCGTACCCGGCTCTGCGCCCATTGTCTTCGGTTACGGTTGTGATGCCCGTGATTTGAACATCTTGCCACTTCAGGAGCAGCGCTAATGCGCATACGTCATCAGGGTCACCGCCAATGTCAGTGTCGAGGTGTATTTTTTTCATAAAGAACTACAGAAGCACCTCCGGCAAAGACTCAAGCAGGTTGGTCTCGACCTTGAACCGATCGACGATACCGCGTAGATCCGCGATTGTTAGCCCGACCGCGCGCCGGCCGCATTGGATGTCCATGACCTCGTAGCGGGCCGCCGCCTCTGCGTGCTCGATCAGGTCGAGGGCAGCAGTAAGGCTGCGGTCGGACCAAACTATAATGCCGTGCTGGTTCCAGACGACCAGCTGGTGGCGTAGCATCGCCAGGCCGGTCTGTTTACCCAGCTCGGGGGTGCCCGGCGTTACGTAAGACAGAGTCCGGAAGCCATGGGGGAAATTCACGATCGTCTCAGGCTCCCAGCGCAGCAGCTGCCGGTTCAGCCGTTCCTCGTCCTGATATTCAGGAATATGGCTCAGGTAGGTGAGATATGGCGGCTGGGCATGCACGACGGCATTAATCCGCGCAACGCCCGCAACACTGGTCGCGTGGATCGCAAGATGGGAATCGATCTCACTCGTCGGTTCAATCTCGTAGCCGTCTGCATGGTGCAACCAGGTCGATCCGTCCTTCTCGACTTCGATGGCGCACAGGGTTGCGTCGAGGTCGTGATCCAGATCGCGCAGGCGGCGGCGAGAGCCACTAATCAGAATCGCGCCGGTCGGCAAATTCAAGCCACTCGCAACTGGATATGAGCGTTGACGAGACATGCGGGCCAGCAGCAAACCGCTCAACCCGATCGTGTCATCCGGTAGAAAAAGAGACAGGTTGCCGGCCGCGCCTTCCGCCGCGCCCATGTCGTGCAGCGTCCGGCCCGCCTCGGCAATCTCATCCAGCCAGTACTGGACCTTCGTTCGAACCTTGCCTGACATCATCGTGCCTCTCTTGCATAGGCGTGACAGCACTCACTGTTGATAGGCTATACCAGACGCGGCGCAGGTTGCGCGCCGAAACGAGAATGGAGACATCGAGGAACATGGAAGACTTTCACCGCTACCTGGGCGAGGGCCTGTTTATCGTCTACCTGGTCGCGCTCATCGCGGCGTTTGTGATGACCCGGCGCGGCCGCGAGGTCCCGCCGTGGCTCACCGGCGTAGCCCATGGATTGCTGGCCATTCAAGTAGGGCTCGGCATTATTCTGCTTCTGTCGGGTGGGTTACGTGGCGTGCACTGGCTGCACCCAGTCGTGGGGCTGACGGCGTTTCTTGCCGTGGGTTTCGTTCCCGCCATAATGAAACGATCACGGCCCGACTCCAGTCAAACGGCTCGCTTTGCCGTTACCGCGGGCGTTCTCGCTGTCCTCACCCTCACCGCACAGCTCATCGCGACGCTCAGTCTAAGCTAACATCAGGAAAGGGCGGGAACTTGCCGCCTTGCCAGGGGCCGTCGCGCTCGACGACGCGGGCAGCACGGAAGAGCAGCCGCTCCTGCCAGGGCCGGGCGACGAGCTGCAGCGACACCGGCAAGCCGCCCTCGCCCAGCCCGACCGGCACGACGATCGCTGGCCAGCCGAGGGCGTTGAACGCGCCGGTGTAGCGGGTGTTCGAGGTGTTCACCCCCAACGGCGGCGCTTCATAGGGCAGGCCGGGCAGCGCGAGCACATCATAATCCGACAACGCATGCAGCATCTGCTCGCGCAGCACGGCACGCGCCTGCTGCATCTGGACAAAGGTCGTTGGGCTGAACGCGTATGTGCCGAGCATACGGTCGCGAGTCCACTCGCCCAGCTCGTCGGGACGATCGCGCAGGAAACGCTCATAGTACGCAACTGCCTCGACGCCCAGGATCGCGAGGTTCACGAGCAGCAGATCGGATATCTGCGGCAAGGCGATCTCTGCCGAGGTTGCGCCCGCCGCCTCCAGCGCCTCGACACCCGCCTGCATCCCGGCCAGCACGGCGTCCGTGCCAAGACCTCCGGTTCCGTCGTCGGTCAACACGGCGATTCTTAAACCCGAGACGCCGCCTTCTACGGACTCGGCATAATCGCCGGTCGGGACCTGGCGGGTACGAGAATCGCCGGGGTCGTAGCCGGCCAGAACATCAAGCATCAGAGCGGCATCCTGGACGCTGCGAGTCATCGGGCCAATGTGATCCAGCGACCAGGAGAGCGAAACCGCGCCGCGAGCACTGACCAGCCCGAAGGTCGGCTTTAACCCGACCAGGCCACACAGCCCGGCCGGCATTCTGATCGAACCGCCGGTGTCCGATCCAGTCGCGCCGAACACCAGACCGGCCGCGACCGCCGCGCCGGAGCCGCTACTGGAGCCTCCGGTGTCGTGCTCCAGGTTCCAAGGATTCTTCACCGGGCCGTAGTGCTGGTTGTTGGACGCGGGAGAATAGGCAAACTCCGGCATGTGCGTCTTGCCGACGATAATCGCGCCAGCATCCTGCAACCGCCGGACCGCTTCACTGTCTTCCGTGTCTTCTTCATCGCCCAGGACAATCGAGCCCGCCCGTGTCTGGGTGCCACGCATGGCCATCAGGTCTTTGACGGCCACGGGGACGCCGTGCAGCGGACCGCGGTAGTTCCCGCCGGCAATCTCGGACGCCGCCCGCCGGGCAGCATCAAACGCCCGTTCCGCCAGCACCACACGGAACGCGTTCAGGGTAGGGTTGTCACGCTCGATGGCATCCAGTGTCGCCTGCGTAAGGTCAACAGGAGAGACATCCCGGCTCGCGATTGCCCTGCTCACTTCATGAAGGGGTTTCTTGAGAAGATCGCTAGTACTCATCATCGCTGCCCATCTTGCGAGTGTCGGCGAGGTAGTCCGGCACAACGTCGCGCGACCCCGTGTAATGCGCGATCTCATCGAGCATCGTGATCCGGTCGCCGATGCCGGACGCGCCGATCCGCTCGATGTCCTCGTCGGTCAGCCGGATACCCAGCGCTCTGGTTGCCGCCTTCCAGCGTAGAACAACCTCGTCAGGAATTGCCATGGCTACCTTCCTCTCATTGCGCCCGTCTATTTGTAGGGCAGGGACCTGTCCCCTGCGGGTTCAACATCAGAGGCGTTCAACGAGGCAGGGGACGGCCCCTGCCCTACAAACGGCGTGACGTTGGATCGGGCGACCGAGCCGATCGCCCTTACACGCTGCGCTCCACTGGCATATCCGGCCGGTTGCCCCACTCCGCCCAGGAGAGGTCATAGTTGGCGACGTTATCGGCGCCGATTAGATGAAGGACAAACACTCCGTGCGCCGCACGGATCCCTCCCTGTCAGTAGGGGACCAGACGCTTGTCGAAGGGCACACCGGCCTGCTCAAGACGGCGCAGAATCGCCACCGCCGGCTTGAAGCGCGTGGCATTGTCCCAGTCAACAAACTCGAGCCACTCAACATGGATCGCGCCGGGGATATGGCCTTCTTGCTGGTTGGTTATATTCGGCGCCGGCTTCTGACCCGACCACTCCTCCACGGACCGCACATCCAGCGCCACGGTGTCGCCGCTCTGGATACCAGGCAACATCAGGTCACAACTGGCGATGCGTTCCTCGTGCTCAGTGGCAGTCCAGTTACCGGGCGTTACCTGCGGATGGTCGTGGGTCGTCGGCAACCGGCTGGCGATCCAGGCCGGCCAGCCGCCGTTGATTAGCGCGCTGTTCTCGTGCCCGTAATACCAGAGCACCCACCAGACTCTGGACGCCAGCAACCCGCCCTGCGAGTCGTACAGGATAACTTTGGAGTCCTGGTTCACACCCAGACCACGCAGAATCGTCTCGGTTTGTTCGGCAGTTGCAACACCCTCGCCGGTTTCAACGTCGCGGAAATAGGGATGCACCGGCAACCCGACGGCGCCTGGAATGTGACCGCGTGTGTCAAACGCCTCGTAGCCATCGCAGTCAATAATGACGATGTTCGGGTCACTGGCGTGCTCCTGTACCCAGATGGGCTCGACCAGCAGCTCGGGACGGGCGTAGCGGACATCGGCTCTCGCGTCATCCAGACTCATGTCTCTCCCTCCAATGGTTAGCGAACTTTGGTGGCAACGGTGATGATGTAAGGAATAGCGATCATAAAACGGCCCTCTTTGGCCGTCATCTCAATCGCTTTCAGCCAGCGCCGGGCGGTGCCGCGGTCAACCAGCCGGCCGGAGGCGGCGTGCTCGTACCAGACATTGGCGATTCCGGAGACCGTCTTGCTGTAGGGATCCTCAAACACCATGAGATGGCCGTGCACCTTCTCAATATAGAGTCCGGCCTGCACGCAGGCCGCCGCTGTCTCCCGGGCGGCGTTGGGCGAGGCATACACTTTCGAGGCCGAGGCCAGCACTCGCGACGTGAGCGCCGGATCGGGACCAGCGGTCATGATTGTGAAGGGATCGTAGTCGGTCAGCACCAGCCGGCCACCCACCGACAGCACCCGCTTCATCTCGCTGATGATGCGCGAGATCGGTCCGACATGCATCAGAAGCTTCTCGGCGACAATCGCATCGAACGCACCATCCTCAAACGGCAGCGCGTGGCAATCACCGGTGACGAACGTTGCATTGTCATACTCGAGCATCTCCACGCGGCGCTTGGCCACCTGGATAAAATGCGGATTGAGATCCAGCCCGGCTATCTTCCCGCCAGTTCCGACGCGCTCGTGCATTGGCTCAAGCAGTATTCCCGGGCCACAGCCAACCTCAAGGGCCGAGGCGTCCGGGTAGAGGTGCAAATCGTCGAGCAGCGCGGTGCGGAGCGTCTGAAAGCGACGATCGTCGAGTGTTTGCAACAGGCCCCCGGCGATCGGGTTGACCTCCTGGGCAGACCCGGCTGCGAGCTGTTCGTAGAGATCGTTTTGCCAAGCCTCCTGGCTCACCCGAACCCATTCCCTCGTTTATCACCAAACCTGATACAACGCTAGCAGACCCGCTACCAGACTACCAGAGTATGGCTGCCTTCTGCCGTTGGTCCAAACCGCGGCAACGGCGGGCGCCGGAAAAGGAAGTTGACAAGAATGGGTGAAAACCGTATTCTACGCGCGGTCCATCACGGAGATGGATGATGGCAAACTGCCACTAGAGAGTTGTGTCCATGAATACCACCTTCGGAACCCTGCCCATTGCGGCCACCGCGTTGGCTCGCGGTTAAGCAAGACGTCAGTTCCATTCCCCGGTATTCAGAATGCGAAGGCGACTATGGCCTGTTCATGGCTTATTGCCCTTAGCTGAGACTCCGCACCGATAACTTTGACGCTCCAGCTTGACCCGCGGGCAGCGCATTCGCCCGTGGATTCATGCTGTCCGGCGTTGGGTTGAATCGTTTCGATCCTCATACACCTATCCAGCACGACTCCGCACCCTGGCCTGCGGCCGGCGCGCTTCGCGTGCCCGTCAACACGTCGATGTACCGAACCTGACACAAGAATATGGAGACAGAGA
>JACCZH010000319.1 GCA_013696045.1 Chloroflexia bacterium | reverse complement strand
TGCTGCGGAAAGAGTATCTGGCCGTCCAACAGCGCTAGGATAGGGTAGTGCTATGAAAACGGTGAGAACATCAATCGTTTGGCCAGGACCAGAAATGATGTCCTGCGATTGTTCGTGGATCCCGAACCACCACTCTAGAGCGCTTTCCTAAGCGATAGACCGGTGCGATACTGGATGGTGACAGGAGGTCAGCATGCCAGCACCGTTCAGCCGCGATCTTCGCGAGCGCATCATGCATGCCATTGCGGATGGAGCCGCAACCACGACGATTGCCGATCGGTTTGACGTCTCGCCACGCACCGTCCGGCGTTACCGGCAACGCCTGCGGGACACCGGCTCCCTGGTGCCCCGTCCCAACCGGGGCCGGCCACCCCAGTTCGTGCTCGAGCGCAGCATGGTGATCGAGCAACTCACCGCCCAGCCCACGGCAACCCTGGCTGAGCATTGCCGGGTATGGGCGGCCACAACCGGTCAAGCCGTGAGTGTCACGACCATGTGGCGCGCCATTGATGCGGTGGGCTGGACACGAAAAAAAGGACAGTGGCAGCCCGGGAACGGGACGAGACCGTGCGGGCTGCCTGGCGCGAGGCGGTGATCGCCCTCAGCAACGACCGCTTGGTCTTCGTTGACGAGAGTGGCACCAACATCGGGATGACGCCGCGCTACGGTCGTGCCCCACGCGGCGCGCGTGCCCATGGGATCGCCCCACGCAACACTGGCAAGAACACCACGCTCCTGGCCGCCTTGATGCCGGAGGGTGTCCACGCTGCCATGGTGATCGAAGGAGCCACCGACACGGCGGTCATGACCGCCTTTGTCGCAGAGGTGCTCGTGCCACGGCTCACACCGGGGCAGGTGGTGGTCTGGGACAACCTGAGCGTGCACAAAGCCAGCCGGCTCGCAGCCATGATCGAGGCGTGCGGCTGTAGGGTGCTGTTTTTGCCACCCTATTCGCCGGACTTCAATCCGATCGAGTTGGCCTTTTCCAAGATCAAGACCGCCTTACGGCAGCTGGAAACTCGCACCCTCGACGCCTTGTGGCAGGCGATCGGCCGCTTGCTGTCCATGATCACGGCGGCCGATGTCCAAGGCTGGTACCGGCATTGTGGCTATGCGCTTGATGGTCTATCGATGTGAATATCGCTCTAGGAAGCTGATCCCATCGACGATGGTTGTGCCGTCTTCCTGACGCTGGACGAAAATGAGCAGGAAACGGGTGAGATCACGAGCTTCGAAGTTCTCGGTTTTCTCGGCTTTGACCGCTGGGATGCGTTGCCCGAACTTCCGATCCTCTGGCAAGTGGGTGATTGGGAACCGCTTCCGATCGCTGATCTCTTGAAGCGAGGTCAGACTTTACTTAGGAAACGACACCTGGCCGCATCGCGCTGATAGGCTGTAGGGTACCTTCCATGAAAGAGCAGGCGAGCATCTACTCTCGCCAGAATTCGAGACCCAGAGTGCCGTCAACACTTGTTTGGCTGCGCGTTCTCGGGTTGATCTCGCCTGTCGGCCTGCCACTTCTGGGCATCTGGATTCAGGAGCGGTTCAGTATCTTTCAAGCCCCTGACATAAACTCCGCCATTCCGGTTGGATTCTTTCTGGCCGGAATCGTGACCGGTGCGCTCATCCGCGGCTGGTGGTCCATTACCTACATCTTTACCCTCGGATTCGTGCTCACTATTCTCAGCCTGGCCCTCACCGACGAGTATCCGGGCAGCGATTCCGATGCCATCACACTCGCGTTGGCCTTTATCCTCATCCCGATAATGATGCTGGGCGCAGCCTTCGGTACCCTGGCCGGAACGCTGATTGACCGCCGTTGGCCACGGGGTGGCCGGCATGGCAATCAAGGTTAGCCGCGAGCGAGTACGCTACTGCGACCCAATCTCCAGGATGTCACCCTGATAGCCGGAGCGCAGAATGATGTAGAGCAGATCGCTTTTGGGAGCTCCGCGGCGGTTGGTGACAAAGAAGAAGTGCCCCCCAGCACCAGCGACCGGGCTGTATTTCGGGAAGAGATTACCCTCGTGATGGTAGTCGATAAACTTGCCATCCAGGTCCAGGTAATAGCCACTCCTGGGCACAATCTCACCGCCGATCAGGCAATCCGCAGGGTCGATCGGAGTCTCGCCGCGCAACGTTTCCTGATCGAAGCGGAAGACCCCTGAGTACGGGTCACGTATGATTGCCTGCTTAAACGTCGCCGGTGCTTCCAGGGCCGCTTCTTCCTCAGTTGTTGACCAACGTCGCTCACCTACCGACATGTGCGCCCGCCTCTCCTGTACATCCGTCTGAATATCCTAAAAAATGCGTGGAACCACGTATCGCCATGGTATATCTTCACGTTGTATGCTGACTATCTGACCCAGTAGATGTTGTGACGGAGCGCATGTGACAGCGACAGCGAAACAACCAAAGCGACGCGGCGCATTGTACTACGGCTGGGTCGTTATCGGGGTCGCCTACCTTATTATGTTCTTTACCGCCGGAGTTAGCCAGGCTTTCGGTGTATTCATCAAGCCTATGACGGACGAATTCGGCTGGGACCGCTCCACCCTGTCGCTGGCCGTCTCTATTTTCGCCATTATGTCAGCTATCATCCCACCCGTTGCTGGGCGCCTGGCCGACCGGTTTGGACCGCGCGTCGTGTTAACCATCGGTGTGGCGATGAACGCGGGCGGCATGATGTTGATGGCGCTTACACCGAACATCGCCTATGTCTACGTGGTGTACGGCGTCATTATCGGAGCCGGCTTCGGTTTTTCTGGACACGCCGCCATGACGGCTCTCATCTCACGCTGGTTTGACCGGCGGCGCGGACTGGCGCTCAGCATCGCTTCCACCGGACTTGGCACGGGGCAACTGGTGCTGGCGCCGTTAGCAACATTTATTGTCATTACGGCTTCCTGGCAAGCTGCCTTCTTCATAACCGGCGCGATGTCGGCCGCGCTCATTCCGATCTGTCTGCTGCTCCTGAGACGCGCCACGCCCGACGTTCCCAGCGATCTGGTTGTCAGCTCAGAGGATGTCAAGAGTGAGCCCGAGCCGCCGGTCGCATGTCTCACCAACGAGGCCATCCGCCAGCAAATGAATGTCGCCTGGACCTCGCGCTCGTTCTGGATGATCGCCAGCGGTTTCATGGCCTGCGGCTTTACCATCTATTTCCTGATGGTCCATATGGTTGCTCTGGCGACCGACCGCGGCATCTCGCCCGGACAAGCCGGTACCGCGCTTGGCATTGTTGGCGGCGCCGGCATCATCTCAAATTTGGTTATCGGTGGATTGTCTGACAAAATCGGCCGCAAGCACTTGCTAGCCGGGCTCTACTTCACCCGTGTCGTCGCGGTTGTCGTGCTCATCGGCGCAAGCAGCGCAACCCATCTGTACATCTTCGCGGGCCTGTTTGGCTTGTCACGAGCCAACGGTGTTCTGGTCTCGGCCTCGATCATCGACCACTACGGACGCCGGGCGGTTGGCTCGATCATCGGCTACCTGACGATGTTTCACCAGTTGTTTGCAGCGGCCGGCGCGTTTTTCGGCGGCCTTGTCTACGACACCACCGGCTCCTACAACATCATGCTCTACATCTCCGTGGCCGCCCTGGTCAGCGGCACCGCAGCCAGTTTCTTTATCGTCGAACCCCGCCGCCAACGTCGCACCGAGCAGGTCGCGCTGCCGGCGTAGTAAGAGA
>JACCZH010000298.1 GCA_013696045.1 Chloroflexia bacterium | reverse complement strand
CGCTATCTGGTGCCGGTCGTGCCGCTGCTTGCAGGGCCGCTCGGCGCCTGGATCTCCCGCGCAACCCGGTCCCAGAAATTAACCGCTGCGGTGCTCTGGGCACTAGGGATGGCGCTGACGGTGGTGGGATACGCGCAGCCCCAGCGCTTCTATCACCATCCCGATAGCTTGAACAAGCTCTATGCCACTCTGGGCGACGCTGCCGGGATGGATCTCGCGGGCAAGCTCGTTGCGTTCCAGCCATATGCAGCCGACACATTTACCACCCGCCTTTGGTGGACAACGAGCATGCTTCTACTGTTGATTGCCACCACCTATTGGATCAATACTCATCAGCAACCACCCAAACAAGCTCGGGAAGCCACACGGACGGATTGACCATGTAGACCGGCGGTGCTAGCATCGCGAACGAACGGTGGAAAATCAGCCAACCGCGTTGTGATGGCGCTGTGGGTTAGCGGTCCGGCGGACGCTGACGGAGGGGTACGCCCATGAACATCGGTAGAGCGTTTACGTTCTTCCTGGACGATCCTGAATGGATCAAGAAGGTGCTCCTCGGCGCACTCATTTCGCTCATACCGCTTGTAGGCGGCTTTATCCTGCTTGGTTGGGGGCTTGCTGTTACTCGTAATGTCTATCAGGGAATCGACAACCCGTTGCCAGAATGGGATGATCTTGGCGGCTACCTTGTTCGCGGCCTGATTGCATGGGTGGGAGCATTCCTGTGGGCGCTACCGGTAGTAGTCGTGTTTATCTGTTTTGGTGTCAGTCTGGCGATTGCCAGTGGTTCAGACGCGGCGACAACGCTGTTGGCGCTCAGTAGTATCTGCCTGGGCTTCCTGGCGCTTGCGTACCTTGCGTTGTTCCTGCCGGTTCCGATCGCCCGCTACGCTATCAAGAACGACTTTGGCGCTATGTTTGAATTCGGTGACATTTTCGACGAGGTGCGTCGTGGATTGCGGCCACTCCTGATCGCGCTCGTGATCTGGTTCACCGCAGCCGTCATCGTCGTCCCGATCGGGATGCTGGCATGTTTTATTGGAATCTATGTGACCAGCACACTGTCATACCTGATGATTGGGCATGCCCTGGGGCAAGCCTATCGCGAGATAGACCGTCCGGGAGCATCCCAGCCCACGCCAGCGTTCTAATGCGGTTCGATATGTACCTGGGACCAGGGATGCCTGATGTTTGAAATTTTGACTGGCATGGGACTGGCAATGCCAGCTGGACTGAATGCCTACATTCCACTCCTCGCAGTCGGGATCGCCGACCGCTACTTCGGTTTGATCAATCTGGCCGCCCCCTACGATCTCATTGCAACGCCGGGCGGCATTGCCATCATCACCGCTCTGCTGGTCGTAGAGGTCGTAGCCGACAAGATTCCGCTTATCGACCATTTGAATGACCTTATTAACTCCGCCATCCGGCCGTCGGCGGGCGCAATCGTCCTCATGGCGAGCACCGACGCCATCGACTATGTGAACCCAATATTCGCGATGGTACTCGGTCTCCTTCTGGCTGGCGGGGTGCATACCGTGAAAACCGCCGTGCGACCCGCTGTAACCGCGACAACTGGCGGAGTAGGCAACCCCATCGTCAGTGCCGCAGAGGACGGAGCGGCCATCGGCATTTCGATTATCGCTTTGATCGCGCCTGTCCTGGTAGCGTTCCTGTTGGTGGCACTCCTGGTCGGACTGGTATGGATTCTTCACCTCCGGCGTACCCGACCGGCAGCCGCCGATCCGCCCGGAGGATGATCGCGCCCACCTTGCGCCCACTCGACTAAGGGTTTATACTTCCATTAGTTCAAGTTCGCATTTCAAAGAAGCTGACAGGCATGGAATTTAAAGACTATTATCAGGTGCTTGGTGTCCCAAGGGACGCCGACGGAAAGACAATAAAAAAGGCATACCGGGCTCTCGCTCGCAAGTTCCATCCTGACGTTAACGCCGACGCGTCCAGCGAGGAACGTTTTAAGGCAATTAATGAGGCCCATCAGGTGCTGGCTGATCCGGAAAAGCGGGCCAAGTACGACCGCTTTGGCGCGGACTGGAATCGCTTCCAAACCGCCCCCGGAGCAAACAGCGCAGGCGATGCCGATTTCAGCGAGTGGTTTAGCCAGGCTGCCGGGAGTCAGGGTGGACCAGATGTGCGCTTCGAGTTCAATGGCGCCGAGGCGGGCGGGTTCTCCGACTTCTTCGATCTGCTTTTCGGCTCGCGAGGTCAGGGACAACGAAGTCCTCAGGCACGCCAACCCCGGCGCGCCGCGCAACGTGGCCAGGACCAGGAGGTGCAGATCGAGCTGTCGCTGTCCGAAGCGCTCTCCGGGACCACGCGCTTGTTCGAGCTCTCGATTCAGGACCCGTGCCCAACCTGTCAGGGACGTGGCGTCAACGGATCTGGGCCTTGCCAGACGTGCAACGGTTCCGGCTCAGTGCCTAGACGCAGCAAAATCGAAGTCACCATCCCTGCCGGTGTCCGTGAAAATTCACGTATCCGCGTCACTGGCAAGGGCAGCCCCGGCGTAAATGGCGGTAAGCCCGGTGACGTCCTCCTCAGGGTTCATTTGAAGAAGGACCCATTTTTTGAGCTGGACGGCAACAACCTGAAGGCCACATTGGACGTCCCGCTCTATACCGCGGTTTTGGGCGGAGAAGCAGTGCTCGAGACACTCAACGGCAAGAAGATCGCGGTGGCAATCCAGCCGGAGACGCAGACGGGCCGCACGATTCGCCTGCGGGGCCAGGGTTGGCCCGAGAAGATCGGCGGCTCGAGGCGCGGCGACCTGATCGCCAGGGTTCAGGTGCTCATTCCAACCGAACTCGATCCACGCGAGCGCGAGCTCTTCGAAAAGCTGCGCGCGCATCGCGCCGTCGAAAAGACCTCAACAGTCGCGTGATAGAATCCCCGGTTGGTGCAGTGACCACCAGATCCGTTAGCGTTCAGTAGATTTGGAGCCAGACAGATGGCAGTGACGATCGTGCTGGGCGGCCAGTGGGGTGACGAAGGCAAGGGCAAGGTTATTGACGCCCTCGCGGTCGACGCCAACATGGTTGTGCGAGCCAACGGTGGCGCGAACGCGGGCCATACTGTCGTTACCGATCAGGGTACTTTCAAGTTTCATCTCATCCCTTCCGGCATCCTGCATCCTGGTTGCTCGTGTCTCATCGGCGCTGGGGTCGTTGTCGATCCCGAGACACTTTTTCGTGAACTAGACCAGCTCCACGAGCGCGGCATCGACTCGTCTTCACTGCGTGTGTCGAACCGTTGCCATCTGATCATGCCCTACCACCCGGTGCTCGATAAACTCGAAGAGCTGCGCCGTGGTGACGATCGTATCGGCACCACCCAGCGCGGCATGGGTCCCTGCTACGCCGACAAAGCCGCCCGGCGCGGCATCCGCGTGGCCGATATCAAGGATCCAGAGTACCTCCGGCGACGGCTGGAGCCGATTCTGCGCGAGAAGAACGAGATCTTACAGGCCATTTATGGGCACGAGCACTACGACCTGACCGAGATGGCCGAACAATACGCCAGTTACGGAGAACGTCTTGCGCCCTATGTCGCCGACACCGAGGCCCTGGTTCAAGATGCGATTCTGGGCGATCAGAATGTGCTTCTTGAGGGTGCCCAAGCAGCC
>JACCZH010000292.1 GCA_013696045.1 Chloroflexia bacterium | reverse complement strand
CAGCATATCCATGGCATGGATGACGGGAGCCAGGCGATCTGCCCGACCCCTGATATGGCCGGAGACGATGGCTTGCTTACCCTCGAAGAGGGTTTGCCGGCGTATGGCCCGGTTGTGCTTGGCCTTGAACCTTTCCCGATCGCTGATGCTGACGGTAATGTCTCGTTTGAGCAGACCTTTACCCTCGATGACGCGAGTCTCGACCTGAGTGCTCACGTTGTTGTGCTGCACGGCATGACCGTCGAAGATGAGTACGTCGGATCGTTGCCGGTTGCCTGCGGGCTGATCATGCCTGAGGGTAGCTTCGTCTCTGAGCTATCCGGCGCCAACGAGCTGCCGGAGCCGGTCGAGAGCGAAGGCAGCGGTTTTGCCAACTATGTCATAACGCCTGACGGCGATATCGTCTTCACACTGGTTGTGAACGGTCTGACTGATGTCACCGCCGCCCACATCCATCTGGAGAATGAAGGCGAGGACACTGGTGGTGTGGTCGCGCCTCTGTTCTCGGCTGACACCGAGGAAGGTGTCGCCTCCAACGGCATCCTGGCCTCGGGGGTTATCACGGCGGACGACCTGTCCGGAGCCCTTGAGGGCATGGCTCTTGAGGATCTCATGGCTGCGATGGAAGCCGGAGAGACCTATACCAACGTCCACACGGTGACGAACCCGCCAGGTGAGCTCCGGGGGCAGATCGAGGCTCAGGGTAGCGCCGTTGCCGGAGACCACACGCATTAGGGCGCCGGTTCGCCTGTTCTTAGGCAAGTGAAAAAGAACCCATGGACTTCGGTCCGCGGGTTCTTTTTCTGTGTTGTCGGTTAGACTGGCGGTAATAAGACGATGAACGAGACAGGAGAGTCGATGGAATTGCACGAGCTTTGCGATCGTTTTGCGGCGCTGTACTCGGCGGCGGTTGGCGATGTGTTGGACAAGCGCGGGTTGCGCAATCAGATTGTGGATGGCGGAATCCAGGGGCTGACGCTGGAGGACCGCGTAGCCGGCGCGGCCTTCACCTGTAAAGGCGCTCCCGCAACCGAGCCCGAGGGCGACGATTGGGATATGCGCAAGCAGTTTCTGGACGAAATCCCGGAACACTCGGTCGCGGTGGTGGATTCTAGCGGTGACCAGTACGCCGCGCACTGGGGCGAGCTGATGAGCACCGCCGCCCGTGGACGCGGCTGCCGGGGCGCGGTCATTGACGGCGGCACGCGCGATGTTCCGAAGCTGTTGGAGATGGGCTTTCCGGTGTTCTCCCGGCACCGCTCGCCGGTCAGCTCGATCTTGCGCTGGCGGATGACGGGCTTTGGCCATCCGGTGATGCTCGGTGGCGTGCTGGTGAGGACTGGCGACATCATCGTCGGTGATTCAGATGGCGTGGTAGTAGTGCCGGCCGAGATCGCCGAAGCAGTGCTTGGCGAGGTCGAGTCGTTGGCCGAAGCCGAGACGGCTATGCGCGCGGAGCTTCTTGCTGGCGGAAAATTCAGCACCGTCTACGATCGGTACCAGGTTGGCTAATCAAACGACGCCCGACCAGCGCATAACCGCGGCGCTCGGCTACCTGTTCACCCCGATGGTTCCATTGGTTGCGCTCCGGGGCGATGTGGAGGATCCCTTTGTCCGAAAGCACGCCCGCCAAGCGCTTCTCTGGGCCGTGCCATTTCTCCTGCTGCTGGCCGCGATGATCGTCGTCATGATCGTCGCCATCCAGCGGGATATTCTGTTCGTCTGCCTGTCTCCGTTCGTGTTCCTGCTGCCGTTTTGTCCGGGGGCGCTCTGGGCGAGGCGGGTGTATTTCGGGGACGACGTTACGTTTCCTTTTGGGGTGGGTGACGAGTGATGATGACGTTGAACGTATTGATTCGGTCATCGCTATTTTCGCATCCGCGCAATTTATTGCGCGGATGCGTACACGAGGGCGTTCATCATTGCGCGCCTAAGAAGCGGAATCGTTCCTCGACCGTTGCAGCGTGTCCAATGCGATCAACAGCACGGTCGCCGTTTGCTCGCGATGCAGCCTGTCCTGTGCCTCCAGCGCGCGCACGACGGCGGCATTGAAGGCGCGTTGCTCGGTCAGTGCGGCGTCGAGGGCTTGCCGGGGGCCGAGACTGTTAATCAGATTGCGCAGAGCTCCGGCTAAAGGGATGCGTGAGCCAGGTGGCTTGCCGGTGACTTCCCAGAGGTTGCGTGTTTCATCCAGGGATTGTCGCGCAGCGTCGAAGTGAGAGCTTTGTAGCAGCGGCGCGGGCTGCCAGTCAGAGGCAGAGCGCAGCAGCCCTTCGATTGCGTTCGCTCCGGAGACGGTCAACCACTCCTCTTGGTCGAGATGCTGTAGCTCACCCCGGATGCGGGCGATCTCGGCGGGGACGAAGCGGGTGGACCACTCGCTGGCTGAGAGGTGCTTGAGAGCGAATTTGACGCGATTGCGGTGCAGGTAGTGATAGTAGATCGCTGAACGCTGGAGAGTAACACCCTCGTGGTGTAGCGCTCGCAGGGCGGGCACGAATTTCACTTCCCAATGGCGCTCTCGCAGCCGGAAGCAGAGATCCACATCCTCGTAGTAGACTGGCGCGAGAGTATCGTCGAAGCCGCCGACCTCGTGCACCGCATCCATTCTGAGCGCCATAGCGCCACCGGTGACGAAATCGACAGCACGTTCAGCGAGGGTGAGGCTGTCGAGCCGTTCGCCGTAGGCATGATGCCGGGTGGTCATCAACGGGCGCTCGAGCATTCCGCCGGCGTGCTGGACTGTCTCGCCGTCAGGATAGAGCAATAGCGGACCGGCCGCTCCGAGCCTGGGGTTGCTGGTAAATGCCTCAATCAGATGCGTTCCGAAAGTCTGGTTGACCTCGACATCCGGGTTGAGAATCACAGCATAGTCGGTTTCGACAGCCTCCAGCCCCGCGTTTGCGCCACCGGCAAAGCCGAGGTTGCGTCCTTGCGCGAATACCTGAACTCTTGGAAAGGCGTGCATCTCCAGCAGCGAGTCGTCAGTGGAGCCATTGTCGACAACGATAATCTCGCTGGGGCGTGTGACGCAGGTTTCCAACGCCTGAACGCACGCCTCGATGAAGCCCGCGCCGTTATAGTTGATGATGATCGCGGTCCAGCTGCCGGCCACTTGCTCTCCTCCCCGCTGCGGTCAGACGACGCTAGCCTACCAGCCGGAAGGGTTGCCTGTGACCGAATCGCACCTGCCACGCGTATTGGTGATCGCCTCCGACACGATCGGCGAGAGGATGGCTGGCTCCGGCATCCGCTACTGGAACCTGGCGCGGGTGATCGGTCAACAGCAGCCGGTGACGTTGGCCGCGCCCAACACGGTCGCGCTGGAGTTGCCGCCGGGCGGGATGATTGCCTCGTACGGCGGCGCCACGGAAGACCAGCGTGGACGGGCGCTTGTCGAGCTGATTCGCGCGCATGATGTAGTAATCGCTCAGCACCTGCCGTATCTGTATGCGGATGCCGAGCTGCTGGCGTCGCGTTTCCTCGTTGTTGATCTCTATGCCCCCTGGGTACTCGAGAAGCTGGAGTATTCGAGGATTGATCCCGAGCGGGGTGAGCCGAACCGCAAGGACGACGTCGCGATTCTGGGCCGTTTGCTGGCGCTGGGAGATTTCTTTCTGTGCGCCAGTGAGCGGCAGCGCGACTACTGGCTGGGAGCGTTGACTGTCGCCGGGCGGCTGGAACTGGAACATGTGCAGTCTGATCCGGAGCTGCGCAGCCTGATTGACGTCGTGCCGTTCGGGCTTCCTGGCCCGATGCCGGTTCCGTCTGGACCAGGACCCAGAGAAACGTTCACAGGCATAGGGCGCGACGACCCAATCCTGCTCTGGAACGGCGGACTATGGAACTGGCTCGACCCGCTTACCGCCATCCGGGCCACGGGTTTGCTGGCGGCTGGTGACCACCCGGATGCGCGATTGGTCTTCATGGGCACGCGCAGTCCGGGCGCTCAGGTGGCCGAGATGAGCATGGTTGAGGACGCTCGCCGGCTGGCGGAAGAGCTTGGTCTGCTGGACAAGCATGTCTTCTTCAACGAGTGGGTGGACTACGACCAACGCCATAACTGGCTGTTGCAGTCTGACCTGGCTCTTTCGCTGCATTGCCCGACGGTGGAGGCGCGTTTCTCATTCCGCACACGGGTGTTGGACAACTTGTGGTGTGGTCTGCCGACGGTTGCGACTGAAGGCGATGTGCTGGCGGATCTGGTGCAAGTCGAGGGTACCGGCATCACTGTGCCGCCGGGAGACGCCTTGGCTGTGTCCGCTGCTATCGAGACGCTGCTCGACCCGGAATCCGCCGCGCCATACCGGGCGCGCATTGCGACTGTTGCGGACCGCTACACCTGGGAAAGGGTCGCGGAGCCGTTGCTACGGTACTGCCTTGAGCCGGTCCACCTTGGCGAGCGCCGTGCGGACCATTCCGGGCAGCGGTATCTTCATGATCTGGAACGGCTCTACACCGAAACTGCCCAGTATGCGCGTGAGCTTGAAACCGTGGTTGCCGAAAAGAACCGCGCCCTGGAAGAGCAAGCGTCTGGACGACGTTTGCCAGGCCAGAGAATGATTCGGCGGCTGCGCCGACATGGGTAAAGGGTTGAAGAAAGGGGGGCGACGCATTGCGTCGTCCCCCTCGTGAAGACATATGGTTTGGAGCAGATGAAGCCGGTTACTCTCCGGATTCGTCGCTGTCGTCGGATTCGGTGTCGCCGCCAGCATCTTCGGCGGCTTCCTCGCCCTCGATTTCCTCGCCCTCTTCGGCTTCGACTTCTTCATCTTCCTCGACCAGCTGCGGCTCGGTCAGACGCACGATCATCTCGTCAGGGTCGGTGACGAGCTCGACGCCTTCCGGCAGCACGAGGTCACGCACGAAGATGGAGTCGTCAACCTCTTCCAGTCCGGAGATGTCAACATCGACGCCGCCTGGGAGATTAGCCGGCAGGCCACGCAGTTCCACCCAGTCGCGGGTGTGCATGACAACCAGCCGTGGCGACATTGAGTCGCCGATGAGGTGCACCGGAATGTGTGCAGTCATAACGACTGTCAGGTTCGGCGCGAAGAACTCGGCATGAATCGGTTGGCGCTTGATTGGATTCATGTGCAGGTTGCGAATGTAGACGGTGTAGGTCTTGCCATCAACCTGAAGGTCGAGCAGCGTTGAGCCACCAATCGCCTGATACGTGCGCACGAGCTCGCGCTCTGCTACGGTAACGGAAACAGGCTCGGAAACCATCGTTCCATAGATAACGGCCGGGATCTCGCCGTTAACACGAAGTTTCCTTACTCGTTTGCCAGTCATCGTTCGGATGCTGGCATCCAGGGAATACGCTTGTGCCATCTGCCTATCTGCCTCTCTGGACCATTCGGCGCGGATGCACGCTCGACCTGATTGTCGTGGTGCTTTGCGGCCACCTTGACCGCGCAATCGTCAACCGTACCAGAGTTCCGCGCCGGACGCCAAATCCAATCCCAGCTTTCCCTGGGGTATATGGGACCTTGTTCTCATAGTTAGCGGACCGCAAAACATCTACACTCTGGATAACGGTTGCGCTGCCACGAGCGTCGTACACGTGCTGAAAGGGTTTCCACGATGTCAGGAGGAAGTACTCTGAAACCGATGACAAATGGCCTTTCCGCGTCAGCGCCGAATCACACCGAGTCGATCGACGAGCTCGTCGAGCTTTTGCGGGAGACGGTGGTGCGTTTGCAGCCGTCGTCACAGGAGATTTCGGACGCATGGTCCACCACGCAAATCACCATGCAGCAGCTGCGAGTGATGACAATTCTGTTTCACGAGGGCCCGACCCGAGTGTCGGATCTCGCCCGGCGTCTGGATGTTTCCACCCCAACGATTACCGGCATCCTCGACCGCCTGGTGCGCCAGCGTCTGTCCTACCGGATGAGCGATCCCCGCGATCGCCGGGTGGTATTGAACAACCTGACCCAGGACGGCCGCGACCTGGTCGAGAAACTCATGCCGGCCCATGGCGACAACGCGGAGCGGGCGCTGGTGCGTCTTAGCCATGAGGAGCGTGCTAGCCTGCGTGAATCGTTGCGCGCGCTGCTACGGGTAATTCCATCGGGACACTAGGCCGAGCTCTCATCCTCAACCCGGCGAACTTCCGCGACAATGCCCATCAATGAAAAGATAATGACGCTGTCGCCGACCTTGAGCCCCTCCGGAAGGTCGGCTGAACCCAGCCGCGCCTGATGGATGGTGTCAGGATCGTCTGTCTGGCTGTAATACAGCTGGGTGTAGCGTTCGCTGTGTATCAGGAACGGTCGCAGTCCCTCAATCGTCGCGCGTATCTCCATACAACCCCCTAGTCCAGCGGCGATTCAACTTCGTTCGTGGTCGCGGACGGGGCAGTTCGGCGCTTCTCGTTGATCTCGTCTTCGCGCTTGCGGACGTAGAGATAGAATCCGATTACCAGCGCGAAGAACGGCACTACGACGATGCAGGAGAGTATCGCCAGAAAATCGGCGTTGGCGTCCGTTGATCGAAACGCGGTGACCATTGCCAGTGCGCCGACAACCGCCGCCAGCATGATAATAGCCAGCAGTCCGGTGGAGGAGATGCAACCCACCGGCTCGCGCCGCCCAGGCTCGGCCGGGACGGTATCCCCGGCAACCCGCTCGACTTCTCGTAGCCGCACATAACCGATGCGTCCATCCGGGAGCGAGATCTTGACGAAATCGCCAGGCAGGGTCTCGTCTGTCTCGACAACCACAATGTCTGATCCTGGATCGACGATGTCGACCAGTGCCGCCCCGGAGTCAGCGGTGGCGTATATGCGCAGCCCTTCGGATGCGTGGTAAGCATCGACGAGCGCGTGTCCGCAGGCTGAACAGTAGTGATTGGTGCGCGGATTAAGGGCTCCGCATGAGCCACAATACAGAATCCCGATCTCGTCAGACAAGCTATCCCAGACTTCCTCCGGACTGCAAATATCATCGTGAGTATAACGAACGCCTCGCACTTGCTCTGGAGCGTAAGGGAGTGTCTGAAGTTTCGCACGTGATGCGATAGAATTAAGAGTTGAAGTACGGTGAAGTTGACACTGTGCCATTGCGTTGAGTGTTGGCGCCCGAAGCGGTGAAAGCGCTAGACATACACGACGAGAAGGGGGGTGGTTCTGCAATGACGATGAAAGTCGAACTACGTGATAATGAGGGCTTCGATGGCCTGCTCAGGCGTTTTACCAAGGATCTCCAGTCCTCGGGCGTGTTGCGCGAATTCCGCAGCAAGCGGCGTTTTGTAAGCAAGAGCGAACAGCGCCGGATGAAGATGCGCAAGGCTGAGCACAAGCGTCGCCGTAAGTTGGCCAAGGACGGCGAGACAAGCACGCCGGCAAGCAGCCGCGGACGCTCCTAAGCCAGCGACAGCAACGTGAATTTCCAACCCTCACCGGTTTGCCGGTGAGGGTTCTCCGTCGTTCGTAGTCCCTACGAGAGGCGAACCTGCCCCAGCGCAGCCTTGGCGCTGCCACCACTCACCTGATAATCGAGAACAGCTCCGTGGGGGTCTCGATCCGCGCTGAAGTGCAGTTCGGCGATCTGCATGCTTTCTCCGGCGTGACAGACGAAGTCGTCTCCTGGGGCCAGGCGGGTACGGAAGGTCAATGCGGTTGCATCGTACGCGCCCTCAATAAACCAGTGCGTGCCCATCTGCCCGCGCAAAACCCGCCCCAGAGGCTTCACTGGACCGTTCCGGGGAGAGAGTGTGTCTGGGACGAGCAATCGCAGCGAAAAATCTTCGGCATTGGTGAGGCCGTCGTTGTGCAGGATGAGTGTGTAGCCAGCGATTGGGGAGTTCCCTGGTGT
>JACCZH010000274.1 GCA_013696045.1 Chloroflexia bacterium | reverse complement strand
TGCTGGAAGTCTCCCCGACCAGCAACGTCTGCCTGGGCCTCGCGAGTGCCTATGTCGAGCATCCATTCCGGAAGCTGCATGACGCTGGCGTGCAGGTGACAGTTAACAGCGACGATCCGCCAATGTTTAACACGACCCTGAACAACGAGTATCTGGTGCTTGCCGAGCACTTCGATTTCACGCTCGATGAGCTGGAGGCGCTTAGCCTGCGGGCGGTCAACGCAACCTTCCTGCCGGACGTGAAGCGCAATTCCCTGGCCGATGAATTCCAGGCGCAATTTGCCACTCTTAGACTACACAAGGCAACACTTTGCAACCCCTAGCTGTAAAGCGTTGTAGAGAGGCACTTTGCAATGGTAGCATTCTCCCGTTATCACAAGAGAGGTCCTAACTGTCTCCGGAAAGTGGGATTTCGCGGCGCAACCCGGCGTTGTAATGCCTTGGTCCTCTCGGGGATTGGCGCTGCCCTGACCGAAAGTGGACCCTGGGAATGGTGCCTGGACCGATGCAATATAACGGACGCGACGCCGAACAAATCATTCCGGACATCGTTATACGGCGCCTGCCGATTTATGTCCGGACGCTCAAGCACATCCTTTCAACCGGCACCTTGACGGTGTCGTCAGATGAGCTTGCCGAGAGAATTGGCGTTACCGCAGCCCAGATTCGGCGCGATCTTTCCTATTTCGGGCGTTTTGGCAAACAAGGCAAGGGGTATGATGTTGAAACCCTGTTGCAGAAAATCCAGCACATTCTGAACCTCGACCATTCCTGGGATGTCGCGCTGGTGGGCTATGGTCATCTGGGACAGGCAATCGCCTCGTATCGTGGCTTCGAGCCCTCCTCCTTTCGCATTGTCGCCATTTTCGATCGCGACCCGGAACCCGCCGGAGTGATTGCGCCGGGCGGTGTCCCAATCCGCTCTGAGCAAGACATCACTACAGTGGTCCGCAAGCTCGGCATCCAGATGGGTATCGTCGCGGTGCCGGCGAACGTTGCTCAAGCTGTCACAGATCTGCTCATCGACGGTGGCGCACGAGCGATCCTTAACTACGCGCCGGTGACACTGAAGGTGCCGAAAGATGTCTGGGTGCGCGAGATCGATCCGATCAGCATGATGCAGTCAATGACCTACTATCTCGACAGCGAGCTTGTCCCAGCCGCACCCGAAGACGCACACATCTCCACTCAAATACGTAGCTCCGACGCTGCCGGGGAGTCCTGACGCTTCCGTTTGTCATCTTGAGGCACGAGAGATCCGTTCGCTGTTGACAATGAAGCCACCTTCTGGAAGTCTGTCATCCCTCGTGCCTCGGGATGACAGACTAAAGAGCACTCTTCTTTCCACACGGCTCTTAACCCTTAGCCAATCACTGTAATACTCATATCTCTGTGCTACCATCCCGCGCATGTCTGCCATAGCCGTTGGGCTGGTCATCATCTCCGCGCTCCTGCACGCATCCTGGAACATGCTTGCGAAACGTAGCGCTGACCCGTTGGCATTTATCTTCGCCTTCAACGTCGTCAGCTTGGTGGTCTTTGCCATACCGGCAGGAATTGTTCTGGTTCAGCACCCCATCCCTCGCGACGGCTGGCCGTTTATCTTCGCCACCGGGACGCTACATGTCGTGTACATGCTCTGCCTGGCGGCCGCGTACCGGCATGGAGCACTCTCGCTGACCTACCCGATTGCCCGCGGCGTCGGAGTATTACTGGTGCCAATACTGGCCGTGCCGCTGCTGAATGAACAACCAACCACCGCCGGTGTCACCGGTATCGCGGCCATTCTGGTTGGGCTGGTGGCGATGGCCCTGCCCGGACGAACACTCAAGCCGGCCGCCGTCACCGGCAACCCGCGCAAAGGCATGCTGTTTGCCCTCATCACCGGGCTCACGATCGCAGCCTATTCGATTGTCGACAAGGAGGGCGTGGCAAGGGTTCACCCAATGGTCTATGTCTACGCCATCTTCCTGCTGGCAACGGTGGGACTCGCGCCGATTGTCCTCAGCCAACGGCTTGACGCTGTCAAGAACGAATGGAACACCAATCGGATGGCAGTCCTGGCCGGCGGAGTGCTTCCGTTGGGAACCTATCTGATTATTCTGCTGGCCATGCGCATCGCCGCGGTGAGCTACATCGTGCCTCTGCGTGAAACAAGCATCCTCTTCAGCACCCTGCTCGGCGCGCTGGTTTTGAAGGAACACGTCAGCAGACTGCGCATCATCGCCTCAGCGTTCATCGCCGCCGGAGTTCTGACTATTGCCATTGGCGGCTGAATGACGCCCTCCTAGCCAAAAATCAGGACAGCACACACAGTCAGCTCAAAATAGTAGGATTCAAAGATGCTCGCTGATGTGGCCGAGATTCGCCATCGCTATGTACTTGGATC
>JACCZH010000231.1 GCA_013696045.1 Chloroflexia bacterium | reverse complement strand
TGGCTCTTGAGTACGAGTGGAACAACGTGGGTGGAGCTGAGCGTTCCGGCCAATGCGGAATCGGTTGAGGCTGTCAGCGAGCTTCTCGGACGTTACGGGTACAACAACGGCGTGGTGATCGAGGAGCCGTTTCGCCAGGACGAGGACGGTGAGAACTTCGAGATCGACCCAACCAGACCGGTTATTGTCCGGACGTTTGTCGCAGACGATGTGCATGGCGCCCAAGAGCGGACAGCCATCGAGCAGGGCTTGGGGTTCCTTCGTCAGATCGGCGGTGTTGGCGACCTTTCCGCGAGCGCCACCGAGGAAGAGGACTGGGCTAACTCCTGGAAACAGCACTTTCAGGTGTTGCGGCTCGGACGGCGTTTTGTCGTGCGTCCAACCTGGCGAGAGTATGAGGCAAAGCCCGGCGATCTGGTGATCCACCTTGATCCTGGCATGGCATTTGGCACGGGGTCGCATCCATCGACCGAAATGTGCCTCCATCTCATGGAGGGCCTGGATTTTGGCGGCAAGAGCGTGCTAGACGTGGGCGCAGGCTCCGGCATTCTGTCAGTGGGGGCGATGCTTATGGGGGCGAGCTCAGTCGATGCGGTTGAAATTGACCAGTATGCCGCGAAGGCGTTAGCCAGCAACGTCGAGCTGAATGACATGAGCCTGCAGATTCCGGTGATTGTTGGCGACATAGCGACAGCGTTGCCGCAAGAAAGTCGTTACGAGGTTGTGCTAGCTAATCTGATCGCGCGAATTCTGGTCGAGAACGCAGGGAACATTACTTCGCGGGTGGCGGATGGCGGCGTCATTGTCGCCAGCGGAATCATCGAGGAACGCGAGGAGCTGGTCCTGAACGCCTACCGTGAATATGGGTTCACTATAGGTGAGCGCAAGCAGAGCAAGGACTGGGTTGCGCTTACGCTCGTGCGAAGTGGCTAACAGGTGCCGCTACACCGCTTCTTCGTCGCCGCCAGGCTCTCAGAAGGGGCCGTAGGGCAACTCGATGACCGTCAGGCCAGACAGGTCCTGTCTGTTCTTAGGCTGCGTCGTGGAGACCAGATCGTTGTCTTCGACGGGACAGGAGTGGAGGTCGAAGCCGTTCTAACGGCAGTCAACCGAAGCGAAGTGCAGTTTGAAATTGGTGCTCTCAGCTACCCGGCTCGCGAGCCAGATCTTACGCTTACGGTCGGGCTATCTCTGCTCCGGGGAGATCGCTTTGAGGTTGCAATTCAGAAGCTGACCGAGATTGGGGTTCGAAGAATTGTGCCTCTGGCCGCCCAAAGGTGCGTGGTATCCTTTCCTGATGCTCGCGACTGGGAAAAGCGGGCTATCCGATATGAGCGAATTATTGTCGAGGCGCTGGAACAGTCCGAGCGCGTTACCACCGTTGACCTGACTCAACCAACAAGCGTTCAGGATTTTCTCAGTCAACACACCGTTATCGTCCTGGTTGAGCGCGGGCAGCATGCATCCATTGCGTTGGCTCCGCTTGAGCCTGAGATGACGCTTGCTATTGGGCCGGAGGGTGGTTGGTCTGAGCAGGAGATCGATTTGATCGGGGATCGGGCTACAACAGCGTCACTTGGCCCGCTCATCATGCGTGCGGAAACAGCAGCCATTGTTTCCGCCGGGACACTTATGCAGCGTAGCTATGCATGCAGCGAATAAGGGAGACATCCACTGTGGGCGTTGAACGCACTATCGACATCGCAAACCCAACGCGCAAGCGCCGCACGGCGTTGCGGCCCGACTTTCCGGGATTGGTTGACCACGTTGCCGAAGGGTCGCTTGCCGAAGAGATCGGCATCGAAGTCGGCGACCGAATTGTGACAGTCAATGGCAACGCACTGCGCGATGCGATCGACTTCCAATACTATGCTGATGTCGAAGAGGTCGTGATCGATATTGAACGAGGCGATGAACTGATCGTGTTCGAGGTCGAGCGCGACTTCGACGAACCCTGGGGTGTCTCATTTGGCGATCCGACCTTTGACGGCGTGCATGTCTGTGACAACGCTTGCCCGTTCTGTTTTATCAAGCAAATCCCCAAGGGTATGCGCCGCAGCCTGTACGTTATGGACGACGACTATCGCTACTCGATGCTCTACGGAAACTTCGTGACCCTTACCAATCTCACCGAAGACGACTGGCGCCGGATTGAAGAGCAGCGCCTTGGTCCGTTGTACGTGTCGGTTCATGCCACGAACCCGGATCTGCGCACGGCGCTCGTCGGCAACCCGAGGGGCGCGGATATTCTGGAACATCTGGGGCGGCTTGAGGCGGCTGGCATCGATTACCACGCCCAACTGGTGCTTTGTCCTGGGGTAAACGACGGCGCTGAGCTCGACCGGTCGCTGACTGACCTGGCCAACTGTGGTCCACATCTGCGCTCTATCGCCGGTGTGCCGGTTGGGCTGACACGGTTTGGTCTGGAGCGTCAGAGCAAGAGGGTACGCCTGTCACGAACCTGTATGCGCGGGCTGCCGGGCGCGACACTGGACATGCGCCGCTATGAGCCGGATGAGGCAGAGGCAGTGATCGAGCATGCCGAGCGCTGGCAGGAGCAGTTTCGTTCGGAGCGTGGTGAGACATTCTTCTATCTCGGTGATGAGTTTTACCTCATGACCGACCGTGAGGTTCCTGACGCCGGCCACTACGAAGGATTCCCGCAACTTGAAGATGGGATTGGGATTACGCGTCGATTTCTGGACGATGTGACGGAAACGGTTCAGGCAGGGCGCCGGCCAGGAGTTGCCGGGAAATCAGCGACGATCGCCTGTGGAACGCTGATTGGTCCGACGATGGCACGGGTCGCGGAAAACATTGGGCAAGCGTCCGGCGTTGCGTTAGATGTCGTGCCAATTGAGAATACTTTTTTCGGCGGAGAGATAAACATTTCCGGTCTCCTCACCGGAGGCGAGCTGGTGCGGGCGTTTGCCGAACGGCCCGGCACTGACCCAGTCTGCATTTCCGCAACCATGGTTTCTCGCCGCACCTTCACCCTGCTGGACGACATGCGTCTCGACGAGCTCAAGACGGCTCTTGGGCGCGATGTGATCGTCGCGGACCAGCTTTCAGATGTACTGGACGAACTGGCGGCGTAGGGCTCGATGGCTGCCGTCTCAAGCCATGTCCGTGGCGCAACCATCTCAATCCAGGTCCAGCCGCGCGCGTCGCGCACCGAAGTCGTCTCGGAGCACGACGGCTGGTTAAAGGTGCGGGTAGCTGCTCCACCGGTTGATGGAGTGGCGAACACCGAGCTTGTCAACTGGCTGAGTAAACAGCTCAAGATTCCAAAGGCCGATATCGAATTTCTGAGCGGGGAGCGAGGGCGGAGAAAGGTGGCGCTTATTCATGGGCTGAGCGTTACCGGCATCCGTCAGGCGCTCGATCTAACGTGAGCGTTGCCTCAATCTCAACACGATACCCACGATGATCGCGATCGCGAAGCTTATTCCGGCCACGGCGATGGAACGCTGCTGGCGCTGTTCACCCGCGACGTCCGGATCGGCTGCCTCTTCCTTGCGTAGTGCGAGCCAAAGCCTGACGGTCTCTCCCATGGCGCGGAAGACGACCCGGGGGCTGCCACCGGATGATTGTCCTGCGAGCCGGGGGTAGTGACGCACTCCAACCTGAGAAACCGTGGCGCCCCTCCTCGTCGAGCGTGCCAGCATCTCGGTGTTGATAAGCGCCCCAGGCGCCGTCAGCGTGAGGTTTTTCAGGAGGTCAGCCCGGTAGATCTTGAATGCGCAATCGATGTCGTGCATGTGAAGCCCAAAGAGTGCCCAGGCAACAAGCCCAAAGAGCTTTCCGTACACCTTACGATAGAGTGGATCCTGCCGCCGGATACGATACCCGGCAATGATGTCGTAGTGCGGCACATACGGGGCGAGCGCGGTGATGTCAGCGATGTCGAATTGCCGGTCCGCATCCATAAACATGATGAGGCCGCCGCTGGCTTTGGCAAAACCGGAGGTGAGGGCGGCTCCGTAGCCACGGTTCTCCGGGTGATGCACAACTTTGACGTTGGCGTGCTTGGCGGCAAGCTGGTCCGCGATGCTGGGAGTAGTGTCGCTGCTGCCATCGTCCACAACGATAATCTCGTAATCAGAAACGATTTTCGGGAGAACACTCATCCCGCGACACACGACAGCCTCAATGTTGTCGGCCTCGTTGTGCGCCGGCAACACGAGTGACAGCTTCTGATCCAGCATTCATCCTCCAGGTTGGCCAACAGATGGCCCCGCTGCCCTTGTAGTGGCGCGCGGGGCCGTTCGCTTAAGAGTATAAGGAAGTTGCCCAACAGCGCGTGTGCGCCACTGACTTCGATTCGTCACCTCAGAAGACGAAACGTCACATCTCCTACCTGAATCTGGTCTCCCGGCTCAAGGGCCGTGCCGACGGTGATCCTGGAGCCATTGACGTAGGTTCCGTTTGTGCTGCGCAGATCGGACGCCCACCACTGGCCTTCTTCCCAGGAAATCTGTGAGTGCTCCGACGACACAAACGCATGCTCGACCGAAATCGTGGCGCGGCGGTCACGGCCAATGACGCTAACCGGCTCAAGATCGAAGACCTGGCCGGCATACAAGTTCGTCTTGCCGGGGTCCTCAACCCTCAGCGCTCCGCTAACGGTGTCCCAATCGCTTCCGGTGGCTCCCGGATCAGCGACGGTCCGCATTTCCCGCGAGATCACCCGGATGACCTGGAAGACGAAAAAGTACAGCAGGGCGATGAAGAGAATACGGAGGATGAGGATGAACCATTCAAATGGCAGATCAGTTACCAAAGGCTGTTACCAGATGTTCATGAGATGAATGGTTGTCAATTGGCTGCTCCGCTCGGATTTGGTGTGGTTTTCGTTGCATACGGCAAGAACTCAAGCGTGATGTTTCCAAACGTAATCCTGTCGCCGTGCGAGAGCGCGGAATCGCTTACCGGCCGGCCATTGAGCGACGTGCCGTTCGTGCTACCCAGATCGAGAATATGGAACGATTCACCCCGGTACTCTAACCTCGCATGATGGCGCGATACCTCTGCCGACTCTAACACAATGTCGTTGTCGAGCGAGCGTCCGATTTGAAGCAGCGGGCGACGGACAATGATGGTCGAGCCCACGTAGTCGCCTTCGATGAACTTCAACAGCTTCGGCGGGATATTGCCGGTAGTCTGAACGATGCGCATAACTTCGGTCTTCTGGATCTCGTCCTGTTCAGCCTGGCTGAAGTTTGGCAACTCCTTGATGTCGCTTTCGACAAAGATCTGCCTGCGGTTAACGTTTTCATCACCAGCGATCTGGACGCGCACATGGTCGATAAATCCGTAGCTCCGGGTATTGGCGAGGTCGATCAGCCACTCCTCCATTTGCCGGCAGAGTACCGGCACGAAATCGGCGAAAATGACCATGTCTTGCGGGTTCATTTCGACCTTGTAGTCGTTTGGCACGATGATTCCATCGACCGAGACCACCTGATTCGACTCCATTGCCCGCTCAAGCCGGCGGCCAATCTCGGCCGGTTGAATAGGTGATCGAAAAATCCGTCCGACAGATTCCTCCATCACCCGCTCAAAGAAGTGTTCGAATTTGTCGAGCCTGTTCATGGTGCTGAAACACTTCCCTGACGAACGTCCTCCGGAAATCGATGGGGCAAACTAGCGTACGAACGATTATAGGTGTCATAAACCGGCAGGGTCAATTTGATTCAATACTCGAGACTTTTGTCCCGGGTAACCTCAATCGAGGCAGTAGAGCGGCGATCAGCGCATAGAAAGCGAAGATCTCCAAGCCAAAGGGGATATATCCGCCATAGCCGAGTAAGGGCATCTCGAAGACATGCAAAACATCGGCGAAAGGTATCGAATATGTCCACCTCGGCAGAGCGTAATAGTTCCAAAGCTCCCAGAAAAAACCGCAGATGAGTGTTCCCACAGCGATGTTGAAGACCGGCGACCAGTCTCCATTGCGTAGGAAAGAGCCGACTGATCTGCCTCCAAAATAGGTCGCGACCGGATCGATGAGGAAAAACAGCGCAAGCCACACAAGCGGGAACGCACGATCCGGAAACGTGAAAACCGCAATGAGCATTAGCCAGCCTAGCAGATGCAACCTGAGCAGCGTACCCGGTCCCTGAATAAGAGCGGGCAGCTTCCGGAGTGGGTTGAACCGGGAAGCGCGTACCAGTTCGGTGGTAACCATAACCGCGGGAACGACGGTTGAGAATGCCAGGGAGGCACGCAGAGTGTACCCAGCATCGCTATATTGTTCGGGCAGATGGTACATCCAGTTGTTCAGAATCTGATTAAAGCCTTCGAATATCCACCAGAGTGGCACTGATAGGATGAACAGATACAGGAACCGCCAGCCCGACCGGGCTATGAGTGAGGTTTCAGTATGGCGAAGCACCAGCCCGTCAACCGTCAGGATATAGCCAAGCCAGAGTGGAAAGAAATAGTTATCGGAGAATGGCTGGATCTGAATCCATGCAATCGGCCACCAGCACGCGATCAGAGCAATACCAACCCAGAAGTGATACGGAAGCGACATGGCTGTCCGTTGGCGCAGATGTTGAATTCTCTTTGTTGCTACGGTGTTCATATCAATGAGTATAGATTGCTTTTTGGCGTGTAAAACGAGAAGGACATAACGTGTCGAATGCGGACATTCATGGTGGCGTGGTGCGAATTGCTCCCTCGATCCTGGATAGTGATCTGACAACCCTGGCAGGATCTCTTGCTGCGCTGGAGCGTGCGGGAGCCGACTTTGTTCACCTTGATGTCATGGACGGGCATTTTGTT
Source organism: Chloroflexia bacterium (assembly GCA_013696045.1). GTDB lineage: Bacteria > Chloroflexota > Chloroflexia > Thermomicrobiales > CFX8 > JACCZH01. Next base: position 5,490 of record JACCZH010000231.1, on the reverse strand, counting down.
CCAAATATATCGATCGGAGTGCCTGTGGTGGCATCCATTCGCAAAGCGACACAACTGCCATTGGATGTACACCTGATGATCGATCGCCCCGAGCGGTATATTCAGGCATTTGTGGATGCCGGGGCAGATATCCTGACCATACATGTTGAAGCAACGGCGCATCCTCACCGGGCACTGCAAATGATCCGCGAGAGTGGGATTCGATCCGGGCTAGCACTGAATCCTGGGACAGCAGTGCGATCCGCTTGTGCACTCTTACCGTTCTCCGATCTGATCTTGCTCATGAGCGTGAACCCCGGTTTCGGGGGCCAAACGTTCATCCCGACGACCTTGCGCAGGATCATGGAGCTGAAGTCGATGCTCTCAACCCAGAACATAGACACGTTGATCGAGGTTGACGGCGGGGTGAGCGCAGCCAATGCTGGCGAGGTAGCGGCGGCCGGAGCCACTGTTCTGGTGGCTGGATCTGCAGTTTTCAAAAACGAACGCGGCGTCGAGCAAGCAGTCGCTCAACTTCGCGACGCTAGCCGTCTGCAACGTTAGAGCGCCTCCGCATTCGGCTGACGATCAGAATTGTGACGAGGCACAGTACCCCGGCGATTAGGAACGTCTCGTGGATCACGTCAAGCGTGAACGGTATAACCTGCTCATCCAGATACTCTTGCTGCCGGATGAAATAGGCCGAAGTTGACTCGCCGCTTTGAGGGGGAAGTGCCTCGATTCCCGCCACTTTTGTGTCGAGACGGTCGAGCCCGTAGCGGGTGATCGCCGCAAGGCCGAAGGTCATGCCCAGCAGGCGCGCAAGTAGCACGAGCCCCGACGCGGAGCCGTAATTAGCGACGCCGGCAGAGGCGATCGCGCTCTCGGCAAGAGGCGCGATAACGATTCCGAGTCCCAGTCCGGCCACGGCGATGGTCATCGACATCAGCGTCAGATCGAGCTCATGGGTCCAGGAGTACATCGAGAAGAACCCCAGTGCCCCGATAATGAGCCCAATTGTCGCGACCGGCCGTGTTCCGAAGCGGTGCACGACGCGCCCACCGGTAAGCGCCCCCGCGGTCATTGTCAGAGTGAAACTACCGAGGAGGAGAGCGGTAAGGGTTGATACTCTATCCTCGTCGGCCAGTAGCGCGATGATGAGCGGCGCATTCACCATTGCCACGATTAATGCCGCCCCGACCATAATATTTGCCGCCGCCGCTAGCTGGAACATCCGTTGGCGGATGAGCTCCAGTGGAAGTAATGGCGATTTTGAGCGTCGCTCGCTGAAGATAAAGGCGATGAGCGATATCAACCCGAGGACAAGAAGGTACCAGGCGAAGGGCGCCATGGGGTTCGACGAGGCTCCCAGGCGCCCACCGCCCTGCTCCGGGCCGACAGCGCCCTCGCTACCCGAAGAGAGTGCCAGCGTTACTGTTACCAGGCCGATGGCTGCGAGCGCGGCGCTGGCAAAATTAGGTAGCTGAGACTGCGAACGCGATGGAAATCGCTTTCCAGCGGTGACGAGAAACACAGCGGCAATGGCACAGATTGGGATGTTGAGCCAGAATACTGCTCGCCAGGAGTCGAAAAGCTCATTTATTGCGGCGCCCCAGACTGGCCCGAGCACCCATCCAAAGGTGTCAACCGCCGCCACAAGGCCGAGTGCCGCCGCCCGCCTGTTGGTCGGAATCACGTCGGCCACCAGCGCCATCGACACCGGTAACATTGCTCCGCCGCCGAGCCCCTGAAGTGTTCGTCCTGTAACCATGACGCCGAGGCTATCGGCGGAGGCCGCCACAACCGACCCGACAACGAAAAGCAGAAGGGCCGCTCCGAAGACCGGTATGCGTCCCGCGTAGTCGGAGATGCGCCCGGTAATTGGCACAGTCACCGTGTAGGCGACCAGGTAGGAGAGAACGATCCAGGCATAGCGGTCGGCGTCAACGGCGCTAATGTCGAGATCAACAATCATCGACGGCAGGATTGGCGCTACGACCGTGAGGTCGAGGGCCGCGATGAACACCACCGCGAGCACCGGGATCAAGAGGCGGTACTGTCCGCGGAAGGATGTTTCCACCTGTTTCTCAGCCGCCCTTAAATCGGAGCTTCGATTTCGACATCCGCATTATGGTCCGTGAAGGTCAGATCCCAGGTTGTCTCACCGGTGTCTTCGATAGGTGGCGCGCTGATAACGAGCCGTAGCACCTCGAAGTTGTCCTCCGCGATCCAGAGCGTCACATCAATGTTTTCGCCGGAAATCGAGCCGGCTGTGATGTCGTCGATCTGCTCCTCGGTCACAATCCCGGTCACTCGATGGGCGCTGCGTCCGTCGACGGACTCTGTTCCATCCAGCTCAGGATTCTGAATGTCTTCCATGATTGGGCCAAGTCCGTCAGTGTCGTTGAAGAGCAGTGCCGGATTGTAGCTGAAATCGTCCGGCGCGCGCTCCCAGTTGCCGCTTATGAAGTTGGTGAGATACGCGTCCTCACCGATCACGATGAGCTCAACAGGCACTGTGGCTACCGTGACATCCACCCTTGCCGTAGCTTCAACGGCGTCGGGGCGCGCAAGATCTCCCTCGGCGGAGATGAGCCGGATGTTGCGGTCGGCGTCCAGAAAAGTATCGCCCTGAGCGTCGAGTAGAAAGTGGACGCTCTCGGTTGCGCTCCACTGCTCGGCCGCTCCGCTCAACACTGTTTCTCCGGTTAAGGGTTCAGGTGTTGGCGTCGGAGTTGCGGACTCCTCGACAACCGGGTCGTCTGCCTCGTCGTCCTCCCAGAGCGAACAAGCCGCAAAGAAGGGCATAAGGAGCAGGAGCGCGGGAATAATGAGCAGTCGACGTATCATGACTGGTTTCATTTCTTTCTGTTTAGCCGTCGTCCTGGCATCGTACCCAGTGTATACCACTCCTCGTCTGAAAGTCGTTTGGCGTCCGTACGTAACGCCAGGCGTTCGACAAGCCGACTGCCAAGTATCGTATGATACGCGGAAAGTTGGAGGTGGCAGGCCGCGAACCCGTCCGTTGACATGTAGCTTCGGCACTAGGCAAGAGGAGAACCACTGGCGTGGAGGACACTCGACTGATCGTAGGCGCCGCGTCGGAACCAGGCACCGTCCGCGAGCGGAACGAAGACCTCGTCTACACTCCAGACCAGTCAGTGGTGGAGCAGAGCGATGTGGTGATTCTCGCAGTCGCTGACGGCATGGGAGGCCACGAGCGCGGCGAGGTTGCGGCCAAAATTGCGATCGACACCCTCGTGCAACGTTTCGCCGAAGCCGATAGCGACGACCCCGTACTCTTCATCAAGCAAGCCTACCGTGCCGCCAACCAGACCATTTTTGATGACGGTTCGGCTAAAGGTGAGCACAACCTGATGGGCACGACCCTGGTCACCGCAATCATTCGCGGCGAAGACCTGACGGTCGGAAACGTGGGAGACAGCCGCGCCTATCTTATGCGAGCAGGCCGGCTAAACCAGGTGACGACCGACCATTCCCTGGTCGCGGAGCAGGTCCGGATGGGCGTCATGACTCAGGACGAGGCCCGCGGAAGCACCCACAAGAACATCGTCACCCGCGCTATCGGCCACCGCGAGCGGGTTGATGTCGACATATTTGAAATCAAGCTGCTGCCCGACGACCGGTTGCTGCTCTCATCAGACGGCATCCATGACGTTCTTGAAGAGAATGAGATGGGTGAGGTGCTGTCCGCATTTGAGCCCGACGAGGCTTCGAGAGAGTTGATCTCACGGGCGCTGAACGCCGGGTCTTCCGACAATGTCTCCGCTATCTGTGTCTGGATGGCTCCGTTGAGTGTGATCGAGCCTCCGGTTCCGGAGGCCGAGCCGCGCGACCTGTCACGTTTGCTGGTGCCGGTCCTGGTGCTGATCGGCTTGCTTATTTTTATTGCCATTGTTGGCTTTATCTTCTTTTTCACCTAGGTCCTACGCATGCCAATGCGCGTTGTGGATGCCCACACCCATCTCTTTCCACCGGATGTGATTGAACGCAGGCAGCATTTTATCGGCCGGGACCGTTGGTTCGGCCACCTGTACGAAAATCCGCGGGCGAAATTGGCGGCGGCCGTCGACATTATAGAGAGCATGGATCTTGCGGGAGTGCGCCTGTCGATTGTCTGTGGGTTTCCATGGGCGGATCCGGGGCTGTGTCGTGAGCAGAACGACTTCATGGCAGAGACATGCGGACTCGCCCCTGACCGCCTGGCCTTTCTTGGAATTGTCGTCCCAACTTCGGCGGATGCCGCTAACGAGGCCGAGCGCTGTTTTGCTATGGGCGCGGTAGGGATTGGCGAGCTGAACGCGGACGCGCAGGCGTTTGATCTCCGGCAGCCGATGGATATGCAAGGCTTGATGGAGGTCTGCGCGGCGCACGAAAAGCCCGTAATGCTGCATGCGACCGAACCTATCGGCCATGATTACCCTGGCAAAGGCGCATCCACTCCAGAGCGACTCGTAACCTGGCTGACGGAGTACAGTCGGCAACCGGTGGTGCTGGCCCACTGGGGCGGCGGGTTACCGTTTTACGAACTGATGCCCGAGGTGCATGCCGTCACCCGAAATGTCGTTTACGATTCGGCGGCGACGACCTACCTGTACCGTCAACAGGTGTTTGAGCAGGTATCTGCGTTGGCTGGCAGTGAGAGGGTGTTGTTCGCGAGTGACTATCCGATACTGCGACAAGATCGCCTTCTACGCCGTGTGGAGCGCACTATGGGCAGTCAACCTGGATTCAGTGCGTTAGTCGGCGGCAACGCGGATCGGGTGTATGGTCTCAGGGACATGGAGGTGGCCCGCCGATGATCGCTGGGGTGCGCGGGATTGTGACGGTTCTTGAGGAAACGGCTGTTGTCGTTGATCTGCACGGATTCATGGTGCGGGTATATTCGTCCGGGCACACGCTATCTCCGTTGGCGGTCGGAGACTCGATCGAGTTGCGCACTCATCTGGCCGTCCGTGAAGACGCCTTGACCCTGTATGGCTTCAGCAGCGACGCGGAGCTACAGTTGTTTCAGCTTCTGCTGGGCGTGAATGGTGTTGGACCTCGGGTGGCGCTGAGCTTACTCTCGTTCGATCAGCCGTCGGTTCTATATAAGGCAATCGCCAACGAGGACACCGCCTACCTGTCGCGGGTACCGGGCGTCGGTAAAGTAACGGCCGGGCGGATTGTCTTTGATCTGAAACGGAAACTCCCCGACACGATTCCCGGTACGGGGTTATCGGCTGATAGCACAGACCGCGACGCCATCGACGCGCTCGAAGCGCTTGGATATTCAACCTCGGAGGCGCGCGAAGGTCTCGCCGCTGTGGAAGGGCGATCGGGTCTCAGCGTTGAGGAACGTGTGTATGCCGCATTGCAGCAACTGTCGCGCAACTAGCCCGGATTATTCACGAGTGACAACGAGGCACCGATCTGGTATTGGACTGGGTGTTGAATCCGTCCATAGCAGAGAGGCGCCTCGATGCCCGAGTCTACATCGCCACGACATGT
>JACCZH010000220.1 GCA_013696045.1 Chloroflexia bacterium | reverse complement strand
GAGCATGCTGAGCCCTTCGAGCACGTCGATGCTGGCAACGCAGACGTGCTCCGCCGCTTCCAGCGTCCAGCCTCCAACAAAGACCGACAGTTGCCGGAAGAGGCTCTGCAGGTCCTCGTTGAGGAGGTTATGGCTCCAGGCAATGGTCTCGCGCATCGTCTGTTGGCGGGCTGGCTGATCACGTGGTCCGCCGATCAGTAGCGGCAAACGATGATCCAATCGACCGAGTATCGCCTGGGGCGAGAGAAGCCTGATACGAGCCGCCGCTAGCTCGATAGCGAGCGGCAGGCCGTCCAAGCGAGCACAAATCGTTGCCACCGCCGATGCGTTGTCAGGAGTGAGGACGAAATCGTGCTTCGCTGCTTGCGCACGTTCGACGAAGAGTTGAACCGCCGCGATCCCTTCGAGCTCCTCCAGAGGCGGCGGCCCCTCCGGATCGGACAGGCCCAGCGGCGCTACCTGGAAGTCATGCTCGCCGTAGATGTGGAGCACCACACGGCTCGTCACGAGAATGACAAGCGACGGAGCCGAGGCAAGCAATGAGGAAATCAACGACTCCGCAGGTACTCCCGTAGCATCTCCTCAGGTGCTTGCCCCGCTTGCGGTCGCAGCGCGAGCTCCTGGATGATCGCCATGGGGACCAGCTCTGGGTCTGCCATTGAAGCGAGCGGGACGAAGTACACTCCGTCATCGAAATCTGGCCGCATACGCTCGGCGACTGCCAAAGCCAGGCGGGTCTTCCCAACTCCCCCAGCGCCGGCGAGCGTGAGAAGGGCAACGTCGTGTCTCCCCAACTTCGCGCAGATCGCATTGATTTCGCGCTCGCGCCCAATCAGACGCGTGCGTGGGGTCGGAAGTGAACTCGATGACGTGGCAGCAATTCTGGCTGGCATGGCGTCAGTTCTATTCTACTGGGTAGTTGGCGATCACCGTCATCATGACGAGATTTCAAGACCGTGTCAAGCAGCGACGCGCAGCGGATGTGCTTGCCGAAAAGGGTTGCTAAGAAGCGTGCGTCTCTTCATCTGATGCGGTCATCCTTTCGATCCGCTCCTTGATCGGCGGGTGAGCGTCGAACATCCGTGACAGCGGGGTCTGGCTGAAGGGGTGGACGACGAGCAAGTGCGAGAGGGCTGGATTTATCGGGGTGACCAGCCGGCCGGCGAGGCTGTCGATCTTGCGCAGAGCGGAGCAGAGGTGCTCCGGGCCACCACACAGAGCAGCCGCGCCGGCGTCGGCCTCGAACTCGATCTTGTCCGACGCTGCCAGTCGCACCAGCACAACGGCCGGCAGGGCCGACCAGAAGCCAAATACCTGGTCACGACGGTCGGAAGATGTGGGTTTGCGGTTGCGCCGGAAGCGCAGGCCGTAGTAGTTGTCACAACCCCAACGCATACTGAGTGCGCCAGGCAGCGCCGCGAAGAGCGCCGCGGTTGTCGCCACGGCACGCGCTGGACGGGCCAGGTGGGCCAGCTCATGAGCCAGCACGGCTTCAAGCTCGGGACGCGACAGGATCGAGAGCAGCGGCTCAGTCACGCCAAGCACCCCACCACCCGGTGTCGGCGCGGCGAAAGCGTTGGGCGTGCCAAGCCGTGACACAGCCACCCGCGGCGCGGGAATCCCGGCACGTAGCGCGAGATCGCTCACAATCTCGCACAGCTCAGGATGGGTTGAAGCATCGACCTCAACAGCGTCGAAAATCCGCACGATCACCCGCCCGGCTACAGCGTAAGCGGCGGTCAAAAAGGCGACCGCCAGTCCCGTGCCAATCAACGCTCCGGTTAGTCCAGCCACCAGCGCGCCGGCGAGCGCAAACGGCATCGCCACTACCGCCATCATGCCCAGCAGCCGTCCGGTGGCGAAAAAGTCTAGCGATTGCTTCAACCTAATACCTCATATTCATCTATAGGCGTTCCCAGGAGCGGCAGAGCGTGCGCCCTGAACTCGCCGGTCACGCCGGCGCCGCTGGAATCGATCATCGTCTCCGGCATACGCCGCTCGACGTTGGCGACCCCCTCCAGCGGGATAACTCCATAGCGCACTTCGTATGGCTCGCCACTGAGCCGGATGATGCTGATCATCGCTCCGGTTTCACCCTCAGCCAAACGGCGCACAGCCTCGATTCCGGACTGTTCCGCTTCTTTGAGATCGACCTCTGATGCCGCGTGCATCGCCATGCGGGCAATGGTGCCGGGCTTGTCGTAGCGTGCCCGCGCGTTAAACACCGCGCCCAGAGAGTGGGCCAGCATACTGCCTGCCCCTCCATAGTAAGGATGCCCGAATGTGTCGACCCACTGCGGCGCGCCACCGGCAACATGTTCTCCGTTAGACCAACGCATCGTCTCGGGCACGACCAGAACGGCCGAGCCTTCGGCGCCGATCCGCTCACTGACACGTTGGGAGAGGTCCTCAAACGAATGGAGCGGATGCTCTGGCAAACAGACGATTGGCGGTGTCAGCCCACAACCGAAAGCCAGTGTTCCTGCCGCAGCCAGCCAACCGGCATTGCGGCCCATAACTTCAATGATCTTGATCGGATACATGTCAGCCATCGCCATGGTGTCGAAGGCCGCGTCGCGCACGGCCAGCGCAATGAAACGCGCCGCCGAGCCGTAGCCCAGTGCGTGATCGGTCCCGAAGAGGTCGTTGTCGATCGTCTTGGGGACGTTGATCACTCGCAGATCCTGGCCGCGGTCTTGGGCAAGCTGGGAGAGCCGGTGCGAGGTGTCAGCGGTGTCGTTGCCGCCGATGCCAACAATGGCTTCGATGGAGTGGCGCTGGCAAACGGCAAGCACCTCGGCAATCTGCTCGTCGCTGGGCCGCAGGCGAGTGGTGCCAAGACCGGCCGATGGCGTGCGGCGCAAGCGGTCAAGCCGTTCGTCCGGCAAGACTGTCAAGTCGATGAAGGATTCGGACAGAATGCCTTCGACGCCACGACGCGCGCCAAGCACGCGCTCAAAGCCGGCCTCGCGCGCAGCGTAAATCGCGCCTACCAGGCTGGCATTCAGAACAGCCGTTGGGCCGCCCGATTGAAAGATCAGGATGCTAGAAGCCGGCGATGTATTCTCCCGCCCACCGCGTCACTATCACCATTATCAATGTCCACCCCACGCGGACAACACAATGGTACGCGTTCCACCACATGCATACGACCCCCAACTGGTCCAGTATGGGTCCGTCAGCGTAACTATAATAGGTAATAATCATTGATGAGAGGGTGGAACTAGTACTTCTGCCGCCTCCAACCAGGGCATCCAGCCCTTGCGGACATAACCATTTCGTGGCACGCTGTTCGCACATGATTCGACGGCGTCACGATTGCCCCGCCACTAGCATGACGAGACTATTCATGTCGCCGCGAAGACTCGAAGGAGCTATTTCATGAGTAAGACCTTAAAGGACAAGATTTCCCGGGCGCTGGATGAAGCCGGAGCCAAGGCTCGCGATATTGCCAAATCAATCGGACTGCTGCCTAACCCTCCACGCCTTGCTCCCATCCCGATCCCAGTTCAGCCAGTCCGCCCGCGAAGATAATCTCCCACCCAAGATGACACCGAAACGAAAACCGGGACCATGCGCCATTGCACGGTCCCGGTTGCGGTGTGTTCCTGGAAGCGTTACCCGCTGCGCTTCAACCGGCCGGTGCGCTTGGCCAATCGCTCGAAGTACCCAAACACCCACATGCCTAGCGGAATCGTGACCAGGCCGATCACGATCACCGGGATCATGTCGCCCATGAGTGCTCTGCTGCTCTCGCCGTCCAGAATCGCCGAGCGCATGGCCTCAAGGACGTAGGTGGCCGGCGAGATGTTCGACAGCCACTGCATCCAGCCCGGCAAGACCGACACCGGGTAGTAGACACCTGAGACCAGCAACAGAATCGACGAGATGATGAATGTCATCTGCTCGCCTTTCTCCGGGAAGAGCAGTGGCAGTACCGCGCCCATGATCCCGAAGCCGATAAACGACACGCTGCCGATCACGATGACCAGCAGCGCCGCCCCCAGGTTGGCGCCCGCCAGGTCGATCTCAAAGAACAAGGCCAATACCCCGAGCAGACAGATCGAGCGCGCGATACCGTAGATAATGGCGAAGATCGACACCCCCAGCATATGCGTCAGCCGCGAGACCGGCGCCATCATCGTGTACTCGATCGTGCCTTCCCAGCGCTCCCAGGCGATCATCTCGGCCACGTTGGCGAAAACCGAGTTCAGGTAGCCCCACACCAGGGTGCCAATACCCAGAAACAGGATCAACTGCGACGTGTCGCCGCCTTGCGACTCACCAATAAACATGATCGACAGCGAAGACGCCGCCGTATAGATCAGGAACGCGATTTCCCAACCCCAGTAGCGCTTCATGAGATAGTAGTTGCGCTCGACAAAGGCGAACGATGCCCGCGCCTCGCGCCCGTAGTGTGCGAGAACGCCCCGTGGGCCGCCCCCGCCAAACACCCTTTCAGAAGTTGACATTTGAATCCTCCAGACTGTCCTTATCTATCGTAGATAAAGCCTTCACTTACGCCGCCTCTACAACATTCCCTTCGTCGTTGATCTCGTGACCGGTCAGCGCGATGAAGGTGTCCTCCATCGTTGGCATCGGGATGCCGTCGCGGTCGGCGACCAACTGTTTCAACTCCTCAGCCGTGCCGATCGCAACCAGCCGGCCGTTGTCAATAAT
>JACCZH010000214.1 GCA_013696045.1 Chloroflexia bacterium | reverse complement strand
GATCAATTCCGACGCCGAGAACGTGCCGTTCACGCTGCCTACCTCGGCAAAGGGGTTGCATTGGGATGTGGTGATTAACACGCACGAGCCGGAGATTATCGAAGGTGAAAACCCGATTCCCAACGGTTCGGTGTTCGACCTGCCTGGCCGGTCGCTGGTGCTCTTGCGCCGGCATGATGTGGATGAGGATGACTAGCAGGCAGCCGGTACAAGTCGTCGGAGCGGGATGAGGTTTTCGTTTGAGAGGACGCAATGAATTGCGCCTGTACGAAGCCAAAAGCCTCCCGATCTTTGCCGGGTTAATAGGTTAGGCATCATTATGTATTCCCATTGGTTCCCTGGTGAACGTAGCTGGTGCTGCCAACGCGATGGAGCACCAGTTCCGGGTTGAATCTGTCCGGGTGTTCATTCTCGGGAGTGATGACCTCGGTCTGGCCGTGTTGGATATCACCTTGCGGATCGCTCATAGCCTCCCAGACGACGCGGCCATCCATGTGCTCCGGAGGCGTGATTCCGAGCAGCGTCAACATTGTCGGAGCGATGTCGATCGCCCCAGTTGGAGTTTCGTTGATGACACCCTCCTGGAAGCTCGGTCCAATTGCCACGGCCAGTGCGTGCAAATCGTATGGGGAAACGGAGCCGTGCGTGGACCGCAGGGCAACGTGCTCCGTGAGCGCGGCGACGGCGCCGGGAACGCCGTGGTCGTTGATCTCGTCAGTCCAGGCTGGACTTACCGCTAGCAGCGGCGCGCGGTCGTTCAAATGGCCATTCCAGGCAGCCGAGAGTGGCAGAACCCCGGACAGGCTGGCGATTTCCGGCGTGCCGCCCAGGACGACTCCCGCCCAGGGCTGCTCTTGCAACCAGCGGACGAATGGTTCCAGGTCTTTGGCGGATGGTTGCGCGCCATTCAAAGACGATGCGTACACAAAGTCACTGGAAGTTGTTAACTCCAGCCTGTTTCCCAAGTCGATCCCTGCGCGGTCGATATATTCGGCGAGCGAGCGATGATGCTTCACCGTTGAATGCCCGTGGTCCGATATCAGGAAGATATCGAACTGATCGCGGATGCCGCGCCGGTCCATGCCATCAAGGATATGCGCCAGCGCGTCGTCGCAGGCGCGCATCGCGTCGTGGGTTTCCGGCGAACCAAGACCATAGTAATGTAGGCTGGAGTCCGGCTCATTCATCCAGAGCACGACCAGGCGTGACTCGACATCATCCAGGAAGATGTCGGTCACCGCTCGGGCCGCATAGCGCTGCCGCTCCAGACGATGCTCCATTCCGGCCGGTGGCAACTCGCCCAGCTTGGCGCGCAGCGAGTAGAGATCGGCGCGGTCGTAAGCCGTGTTTGTGTTCACCATGCGGTACGGGTGGTTGCGGCTCCAGAGAATGCCCGCGCCGGGTGATGACGTCGCGGCAACGGCTACCCTCGCGTCGTGAGCGTCGAGCATTTCTCCCAGACTGGGCACGAGAATCGCTGGTCCACATTCCGCGCCTTCGAGTGCTTGCAAATGGCCGTAGTTCGATGTGTCGATAATCCCGTCCGGTGTTGCGCCAGCAACCCGCATGACGTTCGCCACAACGCCGTGCTTTCCGGGCGCGCAGCCAGTTGTCAGGGAAGACATGTTAACGCGAGTGTGCGTCGGGTACACGGCGTGGTGTTCCGCGAAGCGCGTGCCCTGCGCCATGAGTCTGGCATACGTAGGCATCAGCTCTGGATCCACAAGATCGGGCCGTAACCCGTCTGCGCCAACAATCATCACCCGGCGGTTGGTGCTGGACATGGTGCCTATCCTTCGAACTTCAAATTATCGGGCCGCAGGTCCATGTAATAGAACGAGTACGGCAGCCAGTCAACGTCGGTGCGGACGCCGTAGTTCTCGACCGGGATATAGAGCGGCGTGCCGGGAGCCTCGTCCTCCCAGATGTCCAGCATCTCCTGATAGGCGTCGTAGCGGAACTCCATGTCGAGGGTCTTGCGGGCGGCCTCACCAAGCTCATTGAAGCGCGGATCCTCGGGTGTCCAGAAGTCGCGCTGTGTGCCGGTTGGCGCGCCCCAGCGCAGCCAGAAGCCGCCGTCTGGATCGGCGGTGAACGACGAGTTTGACCAGTTTGTCACCATGATATTTTCTACGCCGTCGCTGTAGACGTTGTCCAGTACCAGTACCTCAGCGTTGACGCCGATCTCCTGCCACATCTGCACAATGGCCTGAGCCGCCTCCGAGCCCAGTGTGTAGTAGGCAGCCTGAGTCCGGAACTCGACCACCTCGCCGTTATAGTCGGACTCTTCAACGAGCTGGGCGGCGAGCTCGGGATCGAAGGGTGTAATTGGCCGGTCGGGGTTGTACATGGCCCCATACTCCGGGAACTGAAGACCGCGCATCAGAACGGCCTGGCCGCCCCAGAGTGCCTCGACCAGGAGCTCCCGGTTGATCCCCAGGTTCAGCGCCTGCCGCAGCCGCTTGTCCTGCAAAACGGGGTGGCGTGTGTTGTAGCGGATGACGTGGCAGTTGGCCAGAGGCACGCTGCGCACCTCAACGTTGTCCTGCCCCTGGAGAGTCGAGACCTGGTCGGGCGCGATGTTGGTGATGATGTGTGCCTCGCCGCTGACCAGGGCCGCGACCCGGCCGGCTGTTTCCGGAATGACCCGGAACTCCACGCCGGCCGCGGTTGGCTGGCCGCCAAAGTAGTCATCGTTGGCGGTAAGAGTCAGTATCTCGTCTGGCCGCAGCTCGACGAACGAGTACGGTCCGGTGCCGATTGGCGACAACGCGAACTGATCGTCGCCAACCTCCTCGACGTATGCCTTTGGGATGATCCAGGTGGCCCAGGACGTCAAGCGGATCTCCAGCAAAGGATCTGGCTCAGCAGTGATGAAGCGCACGGTGTGCTCGTCAACCACTTCAACTTCGGTAATGGTATCAACGTAGGCTTTCGGCTCTTCCATCGCTTCGGGCGTGTCAATTAACATGCGGTCAAAGGTGAATTTCACGTCTTCGGCGGTCATAGGATCGCCGTTATGGAAGACCAGGTCGTCCCGCAGCGTCATTTCCAGGGTCAAATCGTCGATGCGCTCCCAGGCTTCCGCGACCATTGGCAGGATGTCGCTTCCGGTGCCTGGAGGATCGCCGTTTGGAAAATCACGTTCCAGGAGATGATCGAAGATTGAATAGGTGACACGGGTTCCGACATTGGAAAGATGCAGGAATGGATCGAGATTCTCGGGAAGTCCCTGCACTCCGACCACCAGCACCGGCCGATCAGCCGCTGGGGCGGAGCTAGCGCCCTCTGGCGCGGTCGCGGTTGGGTCGATTTGCGTTTCCGCTTCGGTG
>JACCZH010000210.1 GCA_013696045.1 Chloroflexia bacterium | reverse complement strand
GACCGAAGGCACGCGAGTCTCCTTCGTGACCGACTCCTCACCGGGACGGCCACGACGGTGCCCACAACGGAAGTCACTCCCATACCGAGTGCAACCACAACTAGCGCTCTTGCCGATCCGTGTGATCCAGACCAGGGAAGCTCCCACCTAGGGGCGCTACGCGTTTCAGCAGAACGGCCGGACACGTCGGGTGCTCAATTAGCGACCTCCTATGTCGGCTATGGAGGTCTCGAGGAATTAGTGTGGGCCTCACATTGGATCGTCCAGGCCCAGCTAGTAGAAATCTGCCCCGAGCCCGACGAGTTCGGTTCCATGGACTACGTCGTCTCGGTCGAACGAACGTTTCGTGGGACGACGCAAGAAACGCTGATCGTAAGTGGACTCGTCGATCCTTTTGGTGGTGAATCCGAACTGCAACCCGGAACGAGCATGATCCTGTTCCTGGCACCTCCCGAGCAGTTCGGGGGCAAAGAGCGCATCTGGACCCTCGGTGGACCCCAGGGCAACTTCCCAATCGTTTATGGCCTAGTGACGAATGCCATCGGTCCGATCAATCTGACCGTCGAGGACTTCAGTCTCGCAATTTCGGCCGCCCTCGAAGGGAATCCACCCGACAACATGCCGTCCCCGGTCGTGTCTCTGGAGGACGCGCCGCGAGGACCGGATCTGCCGCCTTCAGGATCGCCACTGCCGTCCGGGTGTGGCGGCGCTGTGACGTCGGTGATCAGTTATGGGCAGAATATGGCCGTCACGGCCTGGGATTCCAATCAGGTTTTCATCGGCGAGGTGATCGAGCAACTCCCTGCTCAACGGGCCGAGGCGGGATACGCATTCATCCAGCCGGTCGTCACCGACTACCTGCTGCGCATCGACACTCCGGTTCGTGGCGTGCCAGCATCTGAGATTCGGGTTCGAGAGATTGGCGGCAACGTCGAGGGCTGCACGCTGTCAAATGCCGACCCTCCGCTGCTCAACGTTGGTGACAGAGCGCTGTTCTTTGCCTTAACGACCGAACCGGGGGCAGCTGATCCAACATACTATGTCTACGGAGGCAGAGGCGGAGTCTGGCGTCTGAGCGAAGATGAATCCTTCGTCACACGAGCAGGTGACGAGCATTATCCCTCCGCAGCCGTGCCTGCAGCGCAGTTTCTACAGGGACTCGTGGCGGCATTAAACGGACCGCCGCCTGATCCTCATGAATATGGAATTGCAGATGGATTTGTGCCACTGGACGAAGCCCCGGTAGCGTCAGCGGACGCGTTTCCGCCAACCTCCATCGAATCCGCGGACGGCTGGCTGACACACGAACACGCAACCGATAACTACAGCTTTTCCTATCCGTCAGACTGGACGCTGTTTGTTCCGGACCAGCCCGGTATCCCGATAAGCCTGGCGAACTATCCAACCGAGGGCGGCGACTGGGAGAGCATTTCGGAGGGTGGTCTGAAGATGCAAATCGGACTGCCCGGCCAGCCGGCAGACAGCTACGAAATACCGTACCGTGTCGGGGCCGAGGGCTACCCGGGATCAATCTACTTCAGCGGGCTATTCGGAGACACCTATCATGTCTCGGTCGCATACGAGGCCGACGGGGAATACCGGCAGATTGCCGGCTACTTCAAGGAACCGGCCGACCTCGCCAATCCCAATCTCCAGACATTCTTCGCGATTCTCGCGAGCATCCAGCACAGTCCATAGACCGATTCTGGATGCTCGCGTCGCGGATGTATTGAGGGCGGGGGTGCTTACTTGACCTCGAAGATCACTTCCACTTCAACCGAAACGTTGCCCGGCAAGCCGCCCATTCCTACCGCTGAACGTGCGTGCCGGCCGTTCTCACCGAAGACCTCGACCATCAGGTCGGAGAAACCGTTGATGACCTGGGGCTGATCGCCAAAGCCAGGTGCGCTGTTGACCATCCCCAGCACCTTGACCACACGCACGACGTTGCTCAAGTCGCCTAGAGCGGCTTTGGCGACGCCGAGCTGGCCGATCGCGCAATCGCGGGCGGCGGCATAACCGTCTTCGACGGAGACGTCGCCTCCAACCTGGCCTTTGGGCCCCGTGCTCGGCGTGCGGCCCGACGTGTACAGCAGATTGCCGATGCGCACCCACGGAATCAACGGGCGATCGCCGATCTCCACCGTTGGGAGCTCAATGCCGAGTTGGGTCAATTTTTCCTCTGGGGTCATGAATCCTCCTCCATGCGAACGACGGAAAGGTCCATGCTACCATCGCCTAGGGAAATCAACGTGCCGGGGTCTACGATTTTAGCCAATCGCCTCACGGTAGCGGCGGATCATGTCGATGTGCCCGGCGGCATCCATCGTGGTGCCCATAGTGTTGACCGAGAGATGGGTCGCTCCAGTCTCACGCCAGGCATCGGTCATCGCTTTCCACTCCGAAGGATCGGCGTTGGCGATGCTGATGCGGCCCTCTAACCCGATTGATTCAGGGTCGCGGTCTGCGTTGCGCGCACCCTCGGCGACGACGGACTTCATGTGCTCCAGTCGCTCACCGGGCTGCACCTGCGGGAACCAGCCATCCGCGAGGCGTCCAGCGCGTTCAAGCGCGGGATCGGCAGTGCCGCCAATCCAGATCGGAATCGGCCGCTGCACCGGCAGGGGGTTGATCCCGGCCTCAGGAATGTGGTGGTACTTGCCTCCGAAATTGACGACGCGCTCCGTGAAGAGCTTGCGCAGCACTTCAATTTGCTCCTCGGACCGTCTGCCACGATTCCCGAAGTTTTCATTAAGGCCAGTGTACTCAACGTCGTTCCAGCCAATACCGACGCCAAGCCGAAGCCGGCCCTCACTCAGGAGGTCGATCTCGGCGGCCTGTTTGGCAACCAGCGCCGTCTGGCGCTGTGGCAGGATCACTACACCAGTCACGAGCTCAAGCTTCTCGGTAATCGCCGCGAGGTAGCCAAACAGCACGAACACCTCGCGGAACTGGGTCTCGCTACTGTACGGCCCACGGAAATCAGGCCGGTTGTCCAGTCCGGCGCCCAGAACATGGTCGTAGACCAGCAAATGCTCGTATCCGGCCTCCTCGGCCGCCAGTGCGTACTCCTTCACTGGAGCAGTCTCGGGTCCAATCTCTGTCTGGGGGAACACGACACCTATCTTCAAGACGTTTATCCTTGCTTTCTATCGTTCGCCAACTCTCGGCTATACTGCCGAGTATGAGCCAAAAGCGCAATTCGCGCTTGTCCTGACTGTCTCAACGCCACACACATGGCGATTATTCATTGTGTTCGAGAGGGGCCACCTGAGTGCATGACCTGAGATTCGGTATCTGGACCTCGCAGTCGATACCCTGGGCGACGATCCGCGAACAGTGGCAAACGATCGAGGGACTTGGCTTCGATTGTGCCGGCCTGGTCGATCATTTCATGCCGACTGCCGGCGACGAAGAGGTCGACTTCCTGGAAGGGTGGACGCTGATCACCGCACTGGCGGCGTTGACTCCGCGTCTGCGGGTGGCCGTACTCGTCAGCGGCAACACCTATCGCAACCCGGCTTTGCTCGCAAAGCAGGCCACAACGCTTGACCACATCACCGGCGGCCGGGTCGATCTCGGCATTGGAGCAGGCTGGTTCGTGCGCGATCACGAAGCCTTCGGCTGGGATCTTCCTCCAGCCGGAGTTCGTGTCGATATGCTGGGCGAGGCACTACAGGTCATCCGCTCGCTCACGACCCAGAGGCGTACCACGTTCAACGGGGAGCACTACCGGTTGGACAACGCGCCGTTTGAACCCAAACCGGTTCAGGAGCGGCTGCCGATCATGGTCGGCGCGCAGAAGAACCGCATGTTGAAACTGGTCGCGGAGCACGCCGACATCTGGAACGTCAACCACAACCCCGAGAAGATGGCCGAGTTCGGCAAGACACTCGACAAGCACTGCGCTACCATTGGCCGCGACCCGGCCTCGATCCGCCGTTCCGGATTTGGGTTCCAGGGCGTCCTCGGCCGTGATCCGTTCGGCGATGTCGACACCTGGCGCGAAATCGTCCAGGAGTACATCGCCGCCGGCGCGAGCGAGATCTACTTCAAGTTCCCCGAAGGCGCGGGCGTCAAGACGTTGGGGACGGCAGCACAGATCCTTCCTGAGTTGAGGCAGGAGTTTGTGAGTTCAAGATAGTCAGTCATCTCGTGAGTCAGCCAGCACACCGGGTACGCCTATTCTGACAGAGAGTCATCTCAATCGTAGTGGAGAGATCTCGACCACAGATCGGTCTGGTGTGGTGAGAGATCTCTCCACTCCGCTTCGGTCGAGGTGACAAGCTCGCGGTGTTACTTATTCGCCACGACTCCAAACGCATCCTGCTTGCGGACGACCTTCTCGAACCCGGCGGATTGCAGGCGGCGAATGACACCGGTCGTGACACGTCCCACGTTGCGGGTGGTGGGGTCTCCGACGTAGTGGAACACTCGGCCTCGCCGCGCGGTGACGCGATGTAATTTGCGGTAGAAGGCCTCGGAATAGAGATCTCCGGCGATGTTGATCGTCGGAGGATCATGTATCACCACATCGAACTCGCCATCGTCGAACCCATCCACCGCATCGTAAACGTCATCTACAATCTGGCCGATTTTGGGGTTGTCGAACAACGCCGCCGACCACGGGTTGAGACGGCAGATGGCCAGCGCCGCGGGATCGAGCTCCACCGTCACCACTTCGCTGGCTGTCCGCGCCGCCTCTATCGCCGTGTAGCCCAGCCCGGTGGCGGTATCGAGCACCCGGCCACGGATCGGCGCGACGGCCGCGATCTTCGCGAGCGTGTCGGTCATCGGGTCGGTGTTCTTGATACGGTGCATCGGGAAACCGGACACCACCACGGTCGGGGCGCCTTCGGTGGCGTGCAGGTTGCGGGACCAGTTGGTCTGGCTTGAGTAAACCCGTATCTGCTGGATTCCTTCGTTGTCCAGCAGATAGCAGCGACCCTCGCCCGCGCTGATCTCTTCGGCATCCGACCACGAGAGCCGTTCTCCGCCGGGAAAACGCACACCGTCGGCATCCAGCTCGACGCCAACCTCGCTGAGTCCAAGGTCAGGCGATATCGACGCGGCGATTTCTCCATCGGTGAAAAACTTGACGAGCGCATGCGTTTGATAGTAGGACAGAACAATCATGGGAGCTCCACGTCTTTAACCAGCTTCCCCGAAGCCTACATCGGGACGATAGTGCGATGTCGCCTGCGCGGTCGTGCGTGCACACTATTCTGGAACCGGAGTGAGGATCGCTTGAAATCGGAACACGATCTGCCCTTTACCGACGAGCAACGACGCGCCATTCACCACGACGGCAGCTCGCTGCGCATCATCGCCGGGGCCGGCACTGGCAAAACGGCCACGTTGACGGCTCGCTTTGCCCACCTTGTCGAGAGGGATGATCTCCAGATCGGTGATGTCCTGGCGCTGACCTTCACGAACAAAGCCGCGAGTGAGATGAAGTCGCGCATCATCGACCAGCTCGACCGGTCGTACAGCGAGTTCTGGGTCAACACGTTCCACGCCTTTTGCCAGCGCATCCTCAGAACCGAACGCGGCCGGCAGGGCCTGCCTGCCCCCAGGATTCTGGAAGGACAGGCGCGGCGTAACCTGCTGAAACGCACGATAGAACATCAGCAGTTCCCAGCATACGGCACTCGCCGCACCGAGCTCGTACGCCAGGCTCTGGTGTTGGTCGATCGCGCCAAAGACGAGCTATTGACCCCAGCCGCGTTGCTGGACAATGCCAACGCACAGAACGACCCGCAGTTACAGGATCTCGCGGTGGCATACACCCTGTACCAGGAGGCGCTGGTCTTCGGCGACCGGGATTTCGACTGGGGCGAGTTACAAACCCGGGTCATCGACACATTGGAGAACGACCCTGCCACGCTCCAACGTTGGCGTGGCCGGTTCAAGCACATCCTCGTTGATGAGTATCAGGACATCAACCGGGCGCAGTTCAGGCTCATCGAGCTGCTGGCCGGCAACGGGCGGAATCTCACCGTTGTTGGAGACGTCGACCAGTCAGTCTATGCCTTCCGCGGCGCGAGTCACACGTTTCTTTCGGAGATGTCGCGGAGCTATCCAGACGTCGAGACGGTGCATCTGACCCGTAACTTCAGATCGCATCAGAAGATCCTTGACGTTGCCAACGCGCTGATCGACGTGAACCCGCACGATCGCCAGCAGCTCGTGGCTCATGATGGCCGCACCGGCAACCCACCAACCGTGACACAGGCGAGCGACGAACATCGTGAAGCGGAGAGCATCGCGCGCCAGATTGCGCGGTTGCACTGGATAGACGACGTGCCTCTGGATCGTATCGCCGTGCTCCTGCGCAGCGTTCAGATGGGAGCCGGTCCGATCGAGGGGGCTCTCGAGGCGGTGGGGCTGAGATCAAGCAGCGCCAGCGGCGCGGATTCAACCGACGAGGCCAGCCGAGACGTGCTGGCGGTTTTCCGCCTGATTGACGAGATCAAACCCGGAGACCTCATCCGCATCCTGATCTCTCAGGGTGCCGACCCGGTAGAGATTGCCGCCGCACAGGTGCGCGCGACACGCGAAGAACAAAGCCTGGTTGATGTCCTGACCGCGCTGGACCCGCTGCTCGCCCCGGCAGCACGGGCGGCGCTCGACGAGGTCGCCGCGCTGAAAGACAGGCCGCTTCCGGAGCAAACCTACGAGGCCACCGTGCTCTGTGGTCGGCTGCCGCTGGGGGAAACCGTCACGCGAGACGATTATCGCTACATGCGTTCTCTGCGCCGCATTATCGAACGCGCGCAGGACGTGGCCGAGCGAGGAGGTACGCGTGCAGCGTTCATCCAGGCGCTCGAATCCGCCAACAGCCCGCTTCCAGAAGCAGGCGACACCACGTCCGTCGTGCAAATCATGACGGT
>JACCZH010000202.1 GCA_013696045.1 Chloroflexia bacterium | reverse complement strand
GGTCAAAGACGCAGGTTTCTGTCACGATCCCGCCCAGATCCGCTCTGCGAAAGCTACATTCTATGAAGCGACAGCCGCGCATTACGGTGCCGCGATGGTCAGTCTCCGCGATGTCCATCGCGGCATGCTCTTGCTGATCCCAGGCCGCCACCGCGTCACCTCCCTGCATCGTCAAGCCACCTCATAATTGTAGAGCGCGCACCTCGATTCTGCTTAAAAGGAACAGGTCTGCCCCTCATAATGTTGAGAGCAGACCTGTTCTTTGATGTCAGTTCGCAAAGCGCCGTTATGGCGGGCTTAATCCTTCGCTTAATCCTTCCCTGTCACCAGGTTCAGGATGAACAATACGATGACCGCTCCAACGAACGCCACGAGGATACTGTACAGATTGAATCCGGTTACGCCGTCGCCGCCAAGTTGCGACATGATAAGACCACCGACAAACGCGCCGACGATGCCGGCCGCGATGTTGGTGATGCAGCCCATCTGATCGTTGCGGCCAGTGACGATGCTCGCCAGCCAACCCGCTAATGCGCCCAAAACAAGCCAGGCTATGATGCTCATGTCATTCCCTTACTCTGCAAATACTCTGCAAAAATGCCGTAACAAATCTCAACGGTTTCACTTCGACAGCCGGCCAATAACAAACCCAATGACGACGCCGATTACCATCGCAACGGCTGGCTGGCGCCACAAAACCGTCTGCCCTTCTTCCGCCAGCTGCCGGGGACGATGCTCGTGGACGAAGTCAGCCGTTCGCTCTATCTGCTCCGCCGCAACCGCTCCGGCTTCAGTCGCCCGATCGCTGGGCATCGCTCCAGTCTTCTCCTGTATCGTGTCCGCGAAGCTCTGCAGAGCATCGGCCGTTGGATCGCGCTGCGCGTCAACTGCCGACTCCGCCTCCTGAGCCAGGGTAGTAATCTCTTCGGCCACCTCTTCCTTCCGCCGGTCGTGCTCGCTCATGAACGTGTGCCTGCCTTCCCCTCTGCCACATGGGAGAGTTCCTGCTTCCACTGTACGCAAACCGGCGGAGGCATACTGCCTTCACCGGACACAAATCAAGGTACCGATGAGGGAATATCCTGGTCAGGCCTGGCGACGCGAGAGCCGTAGTCCAAGCAGGCCATAGGTGACAACAGCCCAGGCGATCAGCACGAGAACCGACAGCCAGACATCGGGGAACACCGCAGAGCCGGTCATTCCATTGACAGCCATACGCATTGACTGGCTCGGGGCCAGGAACAGCAGTACGGTCTCGATCGTGTCTGGCAAGGGGATGCCCACCATGAACGCTGGCGCGATCACCGGAATCAGAAACACGCCCGCCCAGGTGTTGAGCTGGTTGGCGTTGCTGAATATGCCGCCCAGCAACAGTCCGATGCCGACCATGGCGATGCTGAAGAGTCCGATCCCGGCGATGAAGAGCAAGAGGTTCCCCGGCATGAGCCCGGTTAAGCCCAGCATCACCACTACCGATACCGTTACATAGAACAGTCCGACCAGAGCCTTGGCCACAACAACGTCAGTGTAGGAAGCGATCATCACCAGCGCGTCAAGCGTCTTTTTCTCAGCCTCCTCGGCCAGGATAACCGAGACAACCAGGATGCTGTTCATAGCCACGAGCATCATGATCGCCGCCAGAACAAAATACTGGCGCGGACCAATCTCCTCGAAGATCGCGACCGATTGGTTTGCCTCCGCCAGCGAGACGACATCCAGCTGAACGGTTGCCGGAGGCGCTCGGCCGGCGAGTAGCTCAAGCGATTGCTGGACCGCCGCCGCGATGTAGTTAGCGCCCGGGGCCGCTTCTTCGTGCAAAAGGATTTCCAGGGACGGCGACTCCCCGGCTTGCACCCCCTCGTCAAATCCAGCCGGGATAATAAGTCCGAGATCAACCTCCTCATCCAGCAGCTGC
The DNA here is from genome assembly GCA_013696045.1 of Chloroflexia bacterium. GTDB lineage: Bacteria > Chloroflexota > Chloroflexia > Thermomicrobiales > CFX8 > JACCZH01. Next base: position 6,962 of record JACCZH010000202.1, on the reverse strand, counting down.
TCCCGGAGTGCGGCGGCAGACGCTGCCTGGGTGAGCTCCAGATCAACGGCCTCGGAGGTAACGTTCTGAAGAATCTCCAGCAGCTGTGTTGAATCTTCGACAACGTAAGCCACCTCTACCGGAGGCGCCTCGAAATCATCGTCTCCAAAAGCGTAACCGTAAAATAGCCCAATTCCGATTGGAATCAGAATGGCCGCTAGCACACGCGAGTCGCGGATGGCGTCGCGCGCATCCTTGCGGAAAATTGTCAGGATCATCTTGGGGTGCAAATAGTCCTCCGCACAGGATCAGGAAAGTGGCCGACCGGCCAGCTCAATAAACACGTCTTCCAGAGACCCTTCCTGAGAGTGGATCGTCAGCACCCGCCCGTCTGCCATCCACTGCTGGAGCCGGCGAGCGTCGTCTGGCTGGTTGAGGCTGATAGTGTGCTCATCCTCAGTGTCCAGCAACACGCTGGCAGCCGGTTCGCCGTAGCGCAGCTTCAGCTCGCGGGGCGTTCCCAGCGCAACTACCTTGCCGTGGCTGAGAAACGCAACACGGTTACATAGCTCGTCAGCTTCTTCCATATCGTGAGTTGTAAGAAAGATGGTTGTGCCTTCCTGGCTCAGCCTGGAAACGATGGAACGCACATCGCGCGACGAGCTAGGATCAAGCCCGCGGGTCGGCTCGTCCAGAAAGAGCACCCTGGGATTGTTAATGAGCGATCTGGCGATCAGCAGACGTTGCTTCATGCCGCTGGAATAGGTTTTTACCTTACGGTCGGCGCCCTCTACCAGTCCGACAATGTCCAGTAGCTCTCCGGCTCGTTCTCTGGGCACACCATAGAGGTCGCCAAACAGGCGCATATTCTCGTGCCCGGTCAGCCGTTCATAGAGATTCTGATCTTCAAAGACGAGGTTGATGCGCGGCTTGAGCTGGTCGCGCTCAGTTTGCACATCGCAGCCGGCGACGGCCGCCCTGCCGCTGGTTGGCCTGGTGCGGCCGGTGAGGACGCGGATAGTTGTCGTCTTACCAGCTCCGTTGTGGCCCAGAAGCCCGAAAACCTCCCCCGCCGCGACCGAGAAGGAGATGTCGTCAACCGCTTGAACCTGACCATAGCGCTTGGTGAGGTTCTCCACAGCGATCATTGGCTCTTGTGCTGCATCCACGAGGGCGCGTTTCCTCTCCCGTCACATTTGACCATACCACGGTTCACGGTGAGAACGAACCGCTGTCAGGGCGCCGGCACGACCTTGGGCTGTGACTGGGTTGACGGGTGTGGATTCACGGGTTGTGGTTGCCGGGCGCTCTCCGGCCTCGGCAGAACCTGCATGCAGAGATACGCCAGCGTTCCGAAGAAGAGCGAGACAAACATGCCGTGCGACATCGTTGCGAAGGTGTCGAGCTGGGTCAGCACAACGAAGGCGCCGCTGGCTGCCTGGGCGATAATCAGCACTCCGGCAATCAGCGTGGCGGCGAAGAGATCCGGCCGGCGGTCGCGGAATCTGCTGGCCCAATAGATCAATCCAACCACGCCGAACACGATAAGCCCGCCGGTGACCCGGTGGGTAAACACAATCCCGGCTGGTCCGGTAAATCCAGGAAAGGCGCTGCCATTACAGAGCGGCCAGTCAGCACAGGCCAGGCTCACCTCTTTGTGGCGCACATACGCGCCAACATATACCGCTGCGTAGGTGTAAAACATCAGACCCCAGACCGCACGGCGAAACGACCGGGGGATAGAAACATCGCGCAGCTTGTCGCGGCCGTCCACGTCATGAAGCAGGAGTGTCAACAAGAGCACACTGGCAAATGCAATGAGCGAAATACCGAAGTGCAGTGCCAGAATCTCCGGTGTTTGCGGCCACATGACCGCGGCCGCGCCCAGCAGCGCCTGGATGATAATAAAGCTCCCCATCAAGGGCGCCAGAATACGGACTTCCAGCCGGTCGCGCCAGTAACGCAGGGCGCCGATACCGACGATCGCGATCAGCACGCCTTCAATTCCAGCCACGATGCGGTGCGAAAACTCGATCATCGTCTCAAGAGCGTAGCTTGGAATGAACTGGCCGTTACACAGCGGCCAGGATTGGCCGCAACCCTCCGCCGAACCGGTGGTAGTGACCAGCGCGCCCTGAACCAGGACGATGAACATGCCTATGGTCGCTACAACCGCCAAACGCTTGATGAACGTCTGCATTTCTGATCCTTGTTTCTGGCTTCAATCCTCACCCGTCTCGAAGGACAGGTGCAACCCCTCGATCGGGAGGCCGGGCGCGAGTCGGGAAATATACGGCGGGACAATTCCTCCAGGCACCCTTGACCATAAGGATACGATGCGAGGCGGCGGATTTGCATGTCCAGACCCCAGTCACCGGTAGGGGGACTGACTCAGTGCCACCTGTTTCAGCCACATCGTTGCATCAGGGGAGTGAAGGCGTTTTCCGGCCATCCTGAGGAATGAAGAATCTCCTTTGCAGGCTTGAACGTTTGAGCAGAGAGCCTTCGTTCCTCAGGATGACCATCACACCTGTCCACTCCTCACCGAAATGATGGGCATTCTGGATGTAGCCGGGCGACGCCGACGCCGTGCCGGCCCCTACCAACGAACCCGTGTCCCTGCTACTATCCCCGACAACATACTGGAATGAAGGAGAGGGAACTGATATGCAACGCGCGTTACGCGCCGGGATGCTGGTGGAAGAGTTGGAAACACCGCTGCTGATCGTTGATCTGGAAATCATGGAGCGCAACCTGGCCCACATGATGTCCATTCTTGAAGGCAGCGGAGTAAAGCTCCGCCCACACCTCAAGACTGCCAAGTCACCAGCCATCGCCCAGATCATGATCCAGGCCGGCGCGGTCGGCATCTGCTGTGCCAAGCTCTCCGAGGCCGAGGTGATGGCCAACGCCGGCATCACCGATATCCTGCTCACCAGCGAGGTGGCTGGCGCCGGAAAGTATGAGCGGCTGGTTGCCCTGGCGGCCCGGTTGCCGGATTTCAAGGCCGTCGTGGACAGTACCCACGCCATTGAGTCGATCGCTGCTGTGGCGCGCGAGCGTGGTGTAACCGTGAAACTGATGATCGAGCTCGACGTACATACCGGCCGCAGCGGACAGGTGACGCCCGGAGGGGTTCTGGAGCTGGCCGACCTGATACGGGCGACTGACTCCATTGATCTGGCCGGCATTCACGCCTATGCCGGCCACGCACAGGTAAAGCCCGCTGAAAGCCGCCGGGACCTCAATGAACCGGCCATGGAGATCCTGAGCGAGACGGTCGAGCTGCTGCGCGAGCATAACCACCCGGTTCCGATTCTTTCGGGGGGCGGCACAGGCTCGGTACGGATAGACGTCGAGACCGGAATTCTGAACGAGGTTCAGGCGGGCTCGTTCCTCTTGCTCGACACTGCTTATCGTGACGCAGGCGTCGAATTCGAGAACGCGCTCACCTGTCTTTCAACCATCATCAGCCGACCAACGCCTGAGCGAGCGGTGTGCGACGCTGGGCTCAAGACTCTCTCGCGTGATGGCGGCTCGCCGGAAGTAACTGGCCGGACGGGGGTGACCTACCTGCGCGGATCCGACGAGCATGGATCGCTCACCGTTGAGCCGGACGCCCTGGAAACCGACCTCAACGTCGGCGACGTGATCGCAATCCTGCCCAGCCACATCTGCACGACGATCAACCTGCATGATGTCATGGCTGGCGTCCGCAACGGCGTCGTTGAGACGGTCTGGCCGGTCGAGACGCGGGGTCACATCTGGTAAGGCCTGCTTGACGTCACAAATGATCACCTCTCGTAGCCGCGCAATGCATTGCGCGGCTACGGACTGACAAACGCTCGACGACACTTTGGAAGGACAGTGGCCTCGGTCCGTCATCCTGAGGTACGAAGGATGACTGGTTAAGGCCGTTCTCCAGGCTGGGAGAATACGCCCTTGCCCTCTCTACGCCACTCGGAGTTAGGCCAGCGCATCAACTCCAACAAACTGGAACTGGCGCTCCTGTCTGTGTTGTGCCTTACGGCATTCTTTGCTGCGGCGTGGGTTTCGCAGTCCGTATTCGACCGCGTTCCGCATACCGAAGACGAGTCGGCGTTCCTTTTTCAGGCCCAGACAATTGCCTCAGGCAAGGTGGTTGCGGCCGAACCGGAGCGACCGGAATTCTTCTCGATACCATTCATCATTCTCCGCGACGGCATGTGGTTTGGGAAATACCCGCTTGGATTCCCGCTGGTACTGGCGCTCGGCGTGTTGACGGGTCACCCCTGGTTAACAAACGCAACGCTGGCCGCTCTGTGCGTGCTGGCGATCTATCTCTTAAGCCGGAAACTGTATGGACATGTCACTGCGATGTTCGCCGCAGTCATGCTTGTTGCGTCCCCGTTCTTTTTGCTGCAAGCAGGCTCGATGCTGTCTCATATTGCATCATTATTCTGGACATTGTTGTTTCTTGTGCTATTTCCTCTCGCGAGAAGGCAACGAGGCGTCGCGCTGTCGTTGGCTACCGGCGCGGCCATCGGCATGCTGTTTATTAGCCGGCCACTAACGGCTGTGGGCATTGCAATTCCCTATGTCGTTTGGTCGCTGCTGACAATAGCGAGACAACGCAGGATGAATAGATCTTATGTCATCATGGCGTCCGGCGCGCTTCCATTTTTCGCCATCTTTCTTGCGTATAACGCCCTCACGACGGGCAGCGCGATTCACACGGCCTACGAGCTATGGTGGCCGTTTGACAGACTTGGGTTTGGCGCGGATATTGGCGTCAACGGGCACGATTTGGACGACGGGATCCGCAACACTCGGGTGAACTCCAATGCACTGGCCACTTTTCTGTTCGGCTGGCCGGGACGCCTGAGCATGGCGCCGGCCATCATTACCGTGATCCTTAGTCTGATTACCCTGCTCGGCCGGCTCTATCGCCGGAAGGGAACCCGGTCCACCATTCCGCCGCATAGCGATACCTCTCCAGAATCCTGGGATCTCATTCTCGCCAGCGTCGTCCTGAGCCTGGTCGCGATTCACATTCTCTACTGGACTCCGGGTCAGATGTATGGGCCGCGCTACTACATGGAAGCCATCGGCCCGCTTGTCATCTTGTCGGCGCGAGGATTCATGCAGATTGGCGCAACTGTCGCCGTCATGCTCATGAAACTCGCCCCGAAGGTTCGCTATCCGATAGTCACCGGTCACGCGTCGATGCTGGTTCTCCTTGTCGTCCTCAGCGTTTACGCTTTCACCCAGACGGTTCCGGGCCGGTTTGACGAATTCCGGGAATGGAACGGCATTAACGGCGACGGTGTTGCGATCGTCGAAGTGGCACAGATCGACAACGCACTGGTGTTCATCGCGCGCAGCTCGTGGGTCGATTACGCGCCGTTCTTCGCGCAAAACGTCCCCACGCTCGATTCAGCGGTGGTCTACGCCAGCGACCGTGGTCCACAGCAAAACCGTGTGTTGATGGATCTCTATCCAGGGCGCGAGTTTTATCGCTATGAAGATGGGCGGCTCGTTCGCCTGGACCCCCAGAGGTGATGATCGTGACGTGGTATCGTGGAGTGTGCGGAAGCCTTGCGGCCGGGGACATCTCAAACGCGAGATCATCTACCGTTGAGAGGATGACAAGACATGTCAGCGCGCCTCAGACGTCAGGCAGGCCAGCCACGGCTGATTCTTATTGTTGAGGACGACCGGGCAGTTGCCGGCATGATAAGCGAATTCATCGGTAGCTCGGGCTTTGACACCGAAGTAGCCCGCGACGGCCAGGACGCCATCGTCAAAGCCAAACAGCTCCTGCCAGATCTCATTATCATGGATCTGATGCTGCCGAGGCTGACTGGCGGGGAAGCCGCCAGCCAGCTTAAGCAAGACGCGCTCACGGTGAACATACCCATCGTTGGCATCTCAGCCGTGGCCGATGTCACCGCACTGGCCGAGCTCTTGCCACTGGATGAGGTCGTGCCCAAGCCCTTCGATCTCGATGACCTGCTGGCCGCGGTTGAGCGCCACCTTCCAGAATTGGCAGACACAGAATAAATCGGAACAGCCCCTCCTCCGTCCACGCGTCCAATTTGAACGTCCAAACGTAAACCAACCAGGAACGCACGCGAGATGAAGATGGACGCAGAATGGTGCCCGGACCTTGACATTGTGCCGGGAACCGCATATCGTCCACTCTTACTCTCAGTGTGTGAGAAGTGGTGTTGTAACAGCAGGCATTTCCCGTCGGGACCCCGGCCGGGTATCCAGTTTGTGGAACCCGGCGCAAATGTTCAGATGGGCGCATGACTGTTGAAGGGAGACTGTTCATGGATCGACCGTCAAGGCTTGTTGAAATCCTGGAGAACGCAACGCCCACCAGCCGGCGAGAATTCCTGAAACGCTCCGCCATTATGGGCGCGAGCATACCGGTGTTCGGTTCGCTGCTGGCCGCCTGTGGCGGCGATGAGGAAGACGAACCTGGTGGAGAGAGTGCGCCTCCAACCGCGACCACGCCGCGCTCTGGATTGCCGACAACCGACACCGGCGCCGGGGGCCGTGGCACCCCAACCGTGGGCGCGGACGCTGAAAAGACTCCTGGCGACGAGGCTACTCCGACAGAAGCCGCGGAGGAAGCCACCCCAACCGAAGCCGCCACAGAGGCCACTCCGACTGAATCCGCCGGTGGAACCAGCTCTGGCGAGCCGCAAGAGGGCGGGATGTTGATTGCTCTGGGGCACCACGAGATCGCCAGCCTGAGCCCCGACGACTGGGGCCCTTCGGTTCACTATTTCATCGTCGGGAACATCCATGAGCCGCTCCTGCGGCTCGACCCGTGGTTCGCGCTGCAACCGGCCCTCTGCGAGTCTTTCGAGGTTTCGGATGACGGACTGACATACACGTTCACCCTCCGTGAGGGACTGACATTCCACGAGGGTGAGCCCTTCACCGCGGCCGACGTGAAATACACCTTCGACTTCCGGCGCGACCCGGCGAAC
>JACCZH010000185.1 GCA_013696045.1 Chloroflexia bacterium | reverse complement strand
CACCAGCCTGGCGATGCCTGTCCATGACAGGGCGGCGATCACGAACGCGAGGCCGACAGGGCCCGGTCGGAACCAGACGCTGAGCAGCAACAGGACAGTAATGCCAGGAATGGAAATGATGACGTCAACGAGGCGCATGAGAAAGGAGTCGATGAAGCCGCCGTAGTAGCCGGCGACCGAACCTACGGTGCCGCCAATCGTGAGTGCGGAGAACACGGCAAGCACAGAGATCATCATCGAGACACGACCGCCATACGCGAGCCTGGTGAGGATATCGCGACCATTCGCGTCGGTGCCGAGCAGATGTCCCTGCTCTCCTGGAGCGAGCAGGACCTTTGTCAGGTCGCCTCTCGCAAAGCTGTAGCCAGTCAGCCAGGACACGACGGGGGCACCGAACGAGAAGATGAGAATGACGACGGCAAGACCAAGTGCGGCCATGGCCACCTTGTCCTGTCGGAATCGTCTCCATGCCCTCCTGTAAAAGCCTGGGGTGGACCGGAGCTGATTGCGGTCCAGGCTCTTTCCCCTGTCTTCGGACTCGATGGTCGAGAGGCTGGCGCTTGACGTTTCAGATTGCTGTGCCATGGAAGTGTCCTTTCTGCACCAGCGCTAATCGTACCGGACGCGGGGATCCATCACGCCGTAGAGGACGTCCGCAATCAGGTTTCCGATAACCGTCAGGAGCGCCAGAATCATAATGGCCGCCATGGCGATAGAGTAATCGTTCCGATTGAGGGAGGTAATCGTGAGTTGGCCAATTCCGGGATACCCGAAGACGTTCTCCACGATCAGCGCGCCCCCGAACAGATCGGGAATGGTGAGTCCGACGAGCGTGACAAGTGGCAGCAGGGCGTTCCGGAAGGCATGACGCAGAAGCACCGACCGTTCCCGCAGGCCCTTCGCCTGAGCAGTGCGAATGAAATCCTGCCGAATCACTTCGAGCATGGATGAGCGAACGTACCTGGTCCAGCCAGCCAACTGCACGATGCCAAGCGTGAAGGCGGGCAGAATGAGATGTTCGACCCTGTCCCAAAACCCTGAGTCGCCGCGTAGGTCGCGCACGCCGCTTGTCGGTAGTGACGGGAAGCCCCACGCCTGAAACTGCACCGAAAAGACAATAATGAGAAGCAACCCCAGCCAGATCGACGGAATGGAGTAGAACGCCGTGGTAATAATCGTGACGGCGCGATCAAAAAAGCTGTTGAGCTTGACGGCGGACAGGATGCCGATCGGGACTGAAAGAAGCAGTGCGAACAGGAGCGACGTCACGCTGAGAATCAATGTATTTGGCAGTGCATTTGCCAGCGCTGCATCAACCGGAGCAAAGTTGACAAAACTATTGCCCAGATCGCCCTGGAGCACGTTGCCGAGCCAAACGAAATATCGTGCGTACCAGGGCTCATTGAGACCGAGGTTCTCGATAATTCGCTCGCGATCTTCCGGGCGGATGGTGGGATTGAATTCATATTGGTCCGTAGGACTGCCGGGCACGAGGTTCAAGAGCGCATAGACGAAGAAGGAAATGCCCAGCAGAAGCGGGATTATTCCGAGCAATCGTCGAGTAAGGTACCTGGACATTGCTATGTTCCTGACAGGTGAGTAGCAGGCGCCGACCCTATGCGCAGGTTGAACCCCCATCGAACGGCGTCGTTCAGAAAGCAAGGTCGATCAGCATTGTTGCGGGTTCAAGGATGGGAGGAGGTCCGTTGGTCCCCCTCCCATCCTCGTGCCATCGTGGCGCGAAATGCCGCCCTATTGCACTTCAGTCCATGCGTACGGAATCCACCACATGAAGTCGTAGCCGTTCGGATAGAAGTTGTGCAGGGTCGCGCGGCCACCGCCGATCGTCTGTCGGAAGACGATGTACCCCGCAGCAGCCTCATCGTTGAGGATGTTTGACGCCTCTGTCAGGATATCGACCCGCTCATCAGGATCGAGCGTTCGCTCGGCCTCGGCGGCAAGGGCGTCGTACTCCTCGTTGCAGTAGCGCATCGAGTTGAAGCCCTGCGGCGGCAGGAAGTCACAGCCGAACATGGCGTTCTGGCCGCCATCAATCGACCAGTTGAATCCGAAGACCGCCATCTGGAAGTCACCGGTATCGGTGGCGTCCAGCAGTGCCGTGAACGGAACGACGGTCGGCTGCATGTCGATGCCAATCTCCGCCCAAGCCTGTTGCATGTACGGCAACTGCTGCTCGTACGTGGCGACACCCTCGGAGAAGAGGCACTCAAAGGAGAACGGCTCGCCGTTCATCTCGCGGATGCCGTCTCCATCCTCGTCGATCCAACCGGCCTCATCCATGAGCTGATTGGCCATGTCGACATTGAAGTCGTAAACGGTGTTGATGTCATCCGGCTGGTAGGCAACCGAAAGAACGGGCTGGGTTCCATTGGCCTGGATGGCGTAGCCATTGTAGACCTGCTCCGCGAGGAGGTTTCGATCCAGCGCGTACATGAGCGCCTGGCGCACACGCGCATCGGTGAACAGTTCGGTGCGAGAAGGATCCTGGTTGGCCGCGTACCAGTTGACTCCAAGGGTGTCGAACGGAACGATGTTGAGGTCGGGATTGTCGAGCAGTGTTGGCGCCTCAGCGAAGCTGACCTCGCTGTAGTCGATTTCGCCGGTGAGCAGACTTTGCGTGAGCGAAGACGCTTCGGCGATGACACGAAAGGTGAAGGTGTCGATGACCATCTCCTGCGTCGTGTCCCAGTAGTCCGGGTGCTTCTCGAGCGTGACGTTGCTCTCCTGCACCCACTCGACGAAGGTCATCGGTCCGGTACCGACGACGCGAGAAGCGTCCTGTCCGGTCGATCCGGGGTCGGTACCCCAATCGGCGGCCGGGACATCCTGCCAGATGTGCATCGGCATGATCGCAACCAGGCCGACCGTGTTCTCGAGGAAGGTCGCGAACCGATCCAGCGCCACGAGCTGGACGGTGAAGTCGTCGATCGCTTCATACGACTCGAGCATTTCGAGCACAGAGCCACGACGCGGCGAGAGCGTGTCCTCGGCGAGGGTGATGTCGAAGGAAAAGATGACATCCGCGGCCGTGAACGGCGTGCCGTCGTGCCAGGTGACGTTGGGGTTCAGGTTGAACGTGTAGGTGAGACCGTCCTCGGCCACGTCCCATGTGTCCGCAAGACCAGGGGTGAGTGAACCGTCGACCGGATTGCCTCCAACGAGGTACTCAAAGACCAATCCGCCTACACGGCCGGAGTAGACATCGGAAGATATGAGCAGGTTCATTGTGGCGATGTCGGTGGTGCTACCGTAAATGACCTGGCCACCAGTAACCTCGGGATCGCTGATGTCGAACTCTTCGCGAATTGCCGCATCCACGTCTTCACGGCTCATCGGCGCGATCGAGACCACTTCATCGCTTGCAACAGGGCTGGCGGCTGGTGTCGCGTCCTGCGCGGTCGTCGTGCCGACGAGCATGCCCGCCGCGCCCGCGGAGATGCCGAGGGCTGTTGCCTGGCGGATAAATCCGCGTCGGCTAAGCTCACCACTTTGAAATTTCGCTACTAACGCGTCGATTTGGGTACGATCCATCCGTAACCACTCCATTCGTTGTGCGCATCGGGTCGGCACCGTTGCCGCTCCGGTCCTCGTGTGAGGACATCGACATTCATCCACTCTTACTGCACAATCCGTGCCCACGGCGGCCCTACCGCACGTTTCTGCTTGCAGAATTCGCTTTAGGCACTCGCGGCCACAAGTGGCAGATGTGGACTTCTACGACCTATCCTATAAGAATAGGAGGAGTGGAGTCAAATCAAGAGGCTAGCTGGAGCAGGGTCCTGTGGTCAGTCCGGGCACCTGGGATCCGCATTTCAAGCCATTCGCGTATGGTCAATCAGCCGGTGAATAGATCTAGGATCTGGCGGTGTTGGCGCGTTTCGTCTGGCGCTTCAGGGGAGTTGAATGTGCGTGGTCCAGCAGGAGCAAGCGCCAGCTATGGTGAGTGGCTATTCAACGTTGTCGTGGCCAGCGTTTCGGCGCTTGTGACGGCGCTCCTCGTGGTGGGATTGTCGATCGCTGTCGACCGGATTGACTCACAAGGCATTGAGATCATGGAGCAAACGTCCCCGGAATTCATCGTGCAGGTTTCCGGCGCTGTCGCAACGCCTGGAGTCTACGAGATCGCTTCGAATGGCAGGCTTGCCGACGCCGTGGAAGCCGCCGGCGGGTTCACTCAAGATGCGGATGTTGTTCATCTCAACCTGGCCGCGAGAATAGGGGATGGCGAACACATCACCATTCCCGCGGTCTCAAGTAACTTCGATCAGGTCAAGGAGGAACACGCGATAGTCTCTGGCCTCATCAACGTGAATACCGCCTCCGCTTCTGAACTTGACCTCCTGCCGGGCGTGGGGCCTGTGATCGCTGGTCGGATCATCGACGAGCGGGAGGAACACGGTCCGTTCATCTCGGTCGACAGTCTGGCGCGAGTGACAGGCATCTCATCTGACACGCTGGAAGAGCTTCGCCCTCTGGTGACGGTGGATGATTAGCGGCTTGCCCCTGGTCTTCGCCATCGGCGTCACCTGTGGCGCATTGTTCGGGTGGGTTGCGCTCATCCTGTATCCGGGGGCTACCTTCGTCGTTTCAGCCCTGAGCCGGGAGCGGGCCACGACGATGTGGATCGTGCTGATCGCGGTGCTTGGCGCGGCCCTTGGTTTTGGAAGGGTCGCCACCACTGATGCACAGCCGTTTGACGATATGCTCGCCGCCGCCGTGCAGTTTGAGGGGGTGGTTGCGTCGGTTCCCCGGATGGGCCCGAGCGGGCTGCGGGCGACGGTCGACG
>JACCZH010000123.1 GCA_013696045.1 Chloroflexia bacterium | reverse complement strand
TATGACGGAATAGTTTGTGGATGGTAGCTGAAATGGCGCATCGTGTCAATGTCAGCGATATTTTGGGACGAATCGCCAACAGGAAAGCTCAGCGCTGGGTCATCGGACGACCCAGCCTGCGCTAGCGCAGGCCGCGCAGCCGCTCGGTAACACCCCCGGTTGAGGCCTCAACCGGGGGTGTCGGCTGAGGCTGTTCCCATTCCCAGTGGTGCTCGAGACGCAATAGACCGCGGTCGTCGATGTGAGTGGACTCAACCCGCAGGATGGTTTCCTGGTGGTCGAGAAAGCGGGACTGCTCGCCGCTGGTGTCGAGCAGGGTAGCGCTCAGGCGGATGGCGCCGGAAGCGATCGGGAAGTCAGGCAGCGTGACGCGGGCCACGCGGGTGTCGGGCAGGTTCTCGGACCGCTGGCTGGCGGCTTGTTCGGTGAGTGGCAGCTCGGAAGGAAGGTTGATGCGTGTCTCCCACAGGTTGACACCATCGATCTGGTCGATGTCGATCTGGAGCGAGAGGATACTGGTGTCGAGACCTTCCGGAGCGCGGATCAGGGCTTCAACGGTGAGATCGTCGCCGGAACGGATAGCTTCCGTGGGTAGACGAAGCTCGTCAAGCGCACGTACCCGCAGCAGGCTGAAGCGTGGCTCGCGGGTCATCAGCAGGCGGGCATAGTGGTCGACGACATCGTTGGCCGGCCCGATGTCGATCAGATGACCGTCAACGAGCAGGGCGGCTCGGTCGCAGAATGAGCGCACCGTGTCGGCGTCGTGCGAGACAAACAGAATGGTCGTGCCTTTGGCCTTGAGATCGGCCAAGGCGCGCAGGCACTTCTCCTGGAAGGAGGAGTCGCCAACTGCAAGCACCTCATCAATAACCAGAATCTCCGGCGCCATGGAGATGGCGATGCCGAAGCCAAGCCGGGCGAACATGCCGGACGAGTAGTGTTTGACCGGTGTGTCGACAAAGCGCTCGAGCTCTGAGAAGCGCACGATCTGCTCGTATTTCCCGCTCATCTCTTTCCTGCTGAAGCCATACAGGCTGCCGTTGAGAAAGATGTTGTCACGCCCGGAGAGCTCCGGATGGAAGCCTGCGCCAAGCTCGAGCATGGCGTAGCTGCGGCCGTTTACCGAGACGTTGCCGCTGCTGGGCTCCAGAATGCGGGTGACGAGCTTGAGCAGGGTGCTCTTGCCGGCGCCATTGCGGCCAACCAGCCCGATTGTCTCGCCACGGCGCACCCCGAAGGTGACATCGCGCAACGCCCAGAACTCCTCAGCATGGCCGCGAGGGCGAATCAGGCCGATAAACCAGTCCTGGAAAGAAGCGCGCTGCTCGTGGTGCAGGACGAAGCGGCGCGACACATCGCGAAACTCGATTGCGTAATCATTGTGTCCGTTGTCGTTGAGCACTACAGATGCTCCCCAATATGCTTGCTTACCCGTGAGAACAGCACGTAGCCGATGACCAGCAGGACAAGCGCCGTGACCAGCGTGCGCGCCATGAAGAGTGGATCGGGCACGCTGCCGTAGTAGAGCACGGTATGTAGCTCGGCGATGATCGACGCCATCGGGTTTAACCAGTACATCCACTGCACAAGATCAGGCACGACGTCCTCGACCCGGTAAAAGATTGGTGTCATAAAGAACCATGCGGTTAATCCGACCTCAACCAGCACAATGGTGTCTCGAAAATAGACGTGCAATGCTGAAAGGATCAGCACCAGAGCGATCAGAAAGACGGTCTGGACCATGATGATGACCGGCAGATATACTAGCCAGGGCGAGAAAGATATGCCATAGATGCCCATAAAGACCAGGAGCACCGGCAGCGCCAGGATGTAGTGGATCATGTGGGAGAGGACGACCGAGACCGGCAGCAGCATCCTCGGAAAGTAGACTTTGTTAATGAGGGGGGCGTTGTCGGTTATCGCCTTGGTTCCGGCGGCAACGCTTGTGGCGGTCCAGTTCCAGGACAGCAGGCCGATAAGAACAAAGACCGGAAAGTTCTCAATGGTTCCAACGACGCCAATGAGCTGTGTGAAGACGAAGGTAAACACCAGCATCATCAGCAGCGGGTTGAGCAGCGACCACATAAAGCCGAGCACGGAGTTCTTGTAACGAACCTTGAGGTCCTTCGAGACCAGGTTGAAGACAAGGCTTCGATATCGAATCAGCTCGGCGGCCTGCGCGACCATAGAAAAAATTCCCCGCCATTCAGATGGGTGCCCGTTTGCAACCACGACGTGTGAGTATGGCCCACCCATCATGGTAACGCCAAACGATGGCACGCAATGCATGAAGACCGTATGCTTCCTGGACGCTACGGCATCGCCCGTGGAGAGTCACTCCAGTGTGTCATGTATCAATGAACGGGTTTCCAATATCCTCAAGCAATGTCCAGTCCGCAGACTTCTAGCTGCCGGCCTTCTGCTCTCCAGCGTCCTGTTGTCAGCCTGTGGAGGCGCCAGCGATCCGGGCGTTACCAGCACCTCGACAGTGCAACCCGTTGAGACTCAGGCTCTGGTTTCCAGCACGCCGACCTTTCCGGTCGAGAGCTCACCGACGTTGGCGTCAGAGGTGACGTCATCGCCCACGTCTCCTCCTCCACAAGCTGTGCCGACGGTGACACCGACCACACCGCCAACAGAGACCGCAATTCCTGAGGAAGTGGAGTCTGCCGAGAGACACATCAACCTGGGCGATTTTGAGGCCGCGCTCAACGACCTTGTTCGTGACGTTGATGGCACGGTTGCGGTGACACTCGCGGCGGTGGATGGCACGGTGCTCTGGGATTTGAACGCCGACGAAACGATGGAGGCCGCCAGCCTCTACAAGCTGGCGATCATGGTTGAGATCTACCGCCAGCAGGCAGTGGGTGATCTGGCCTTCGATGACCTGATCGAGCTTACGGGTTCCCATTTCGCTGAGGGCGAAGATAGTTTCAGCATGGGCGATATCGGCGCGGCGGTGGACATCGAAACGCTGCTGACGGCCATGATCACCCAGTCCAGCAACGTGGCGGCTTATGCTCTGCTTGGGCTGGTGAGCTCAGCCAGTGTGAATGCGACGATGACTGATCTGGGGCTGGATGGCATTGAGATTCGCTGGTCTCCCCAGGAGTTTGTTCCTGAGGATGTTGCTCCAGAGAGTTCGGACGAGATCGAGCCCGATCTCGAAACGGATGAAACCGACGAGCCTGCGACAGAGGAAACCGAGGAGCCATCGGGTGAAGCTGATCCTGTCCCAGACTGGCTCTCGATCGGCACTGGCGTGACAGCGACAATCCGGGGCGAGACCGCGTTTAACGTCACCAGGGCGTCAGACCTGGCGCAACTGTTGGTGCTGATGCTGAACGGATCGGTGGTTAACGAAAGCGCCAGCCAGCAAATGCTGGATCTGCTGGCCCGGCAGGAGATTTACGGCGGTCTGCCAGCGCTTCTTCCGGAAGGTGCGGTGGCGCATAAAACGGGCTACCTTGATGATGGCGTTGTCAACGACGCCGGTGTGATTTACACTCCGCATGGTCCAATGGTCGCGGTTGTTTTGACCGAGGGAACCGGCGAGGGATCGGCCTATGATATTACGTCCCGGATTGGGCTGTTGCTTTATCAATTGGGGTCGGATTAGGAGGCAACCGGATCGAGCGTGCCGCTCGTTAACCCGAGGGCGTCGGCAATAGTGGACCGCAGTTCATCGGTGTCGATCTCGCGTTTAAGGGCGCCGAATACCGCTCCACCAAACCGTTGCAGGCACGTCCTGGATCCAGGACCACGCGACAGACAGAGCACCGCTGTCCGCGCATCCTTCTGACGCGAGCAGATCTCGTCCAGCATCGTGAAGGCGTCGCCCGGCGCAAGTAATACATGCAGGACGATAAGATCCGGCGCCCAGGCAGAGCACATGTCCAGCACCTGGTCGGTTACCGATACGACGGTCAGGCTGACGCCAGGGCCTAGCACGCGGCGCAGCCGCTCAGCAAAAATGGGGTCGTTGTCGATCAGCAGCACGCGCTTTTGCATGGACGTAATTACTCCCTGGTCGTCGCTCGTCGTTTCGGTGGAGCCCGGCCGCCCTGCGAGGCAGTGGGTACGTCCGGCGCCTGGCAGCTCGGGAAGAGGTGAACGTACATTCCCAGTATATTCCGAATTGTCACAGGCACAAGACCCAGGAGGTCCGCACCCGCGAGGGACGTTCTGCCCGGTACCGGGTGACAAATGCGCCAGTACATGCGGTAACCGTAGGACTCTTAGGTTTTCTGGACCGGGAACGCTCGGCTTTCTCAAGTAGTCAGTGTTACCGTAGCTACCTAGAAATTGCCTTTAGTCAAGCGTGCGCATCTCAGGCCGGAATAGCACCGTGATCAGTCCCATTGCCACCAGCGCTGTACCGTGGACGGCTACGGCGATCGACAGGCTCGCGATCTCTGCAATAAACCCGATTTGGAGGAATCCGATGGTCGTAAGCCCGTTGATCATGGATTGCGCGGCTATGACACGTCCCCGGAAGCGGTCTATCGTGAACATCTGGACGAGCGTGTCGTTCTGGACGATGTAGAGCGCCTGGAAGTAGCCAACGAAGAACAGGCCCGGCAGGACGGTGCTATACGAGCCGCCAGCCGCGACCGAGAGCATGGCCAGCCCCCAGCCGATCATTGAGATCCAGACAACCCGTCCACGCTTCCCACGCCCGCTCAATATGCCAGTGGTCAGCGTGCCGATGAGTGCGCCGGCGCCGCTTATGCCGTGCAGGATGCCGAGCGTGCTCGCTCCCCCATCCAGGGTGGTAATCGCGATGGCGGGTAGCAGTGCGACGTAGGACATGCCGAACATGAAAGGGACGATATCGTTGACGAGCGCGCCACGCAAGCGGAGATTTTCGCGGATGTAATCTCGGACGTCGCGCAGGTCGCCGGTAAAGGTTCTCATCGCTCGCTCCGGGTTGAACGGCGCCCGTGCGGTGCTGACCGTAACTGCTGACTGCAGCGGCACGAGCAGGATCAAAAGCGCAGCCGGTACATACAGCCCGACTCCAAGCAGGAGCGCCGCGCTGATCCCGGCCATGTCCAGCGCCAAACCACCAATGGCCGGCGCGGATATCCGCGCGGCGGTGCCGAGGATCGAGTTGCTGGCAATCGCGCTTTGCAGAGCGCTGCGCTCGACCAGGTTGGGGACGAGGGCCGAACGTGCCGGAAAGGAGAACGCGCCGGCGGCGCCGATGATAACCACGGTTATGGCGATTGCCGGGACGCTCAACAAACCCACGATCGAGAGAACTCCGAGGGCGCAAAGTCCGGCCGCTTTAATGACGTAAATGATCGCCAGTATGCGGCGTCTTTCAAAGTGATCGACCAGAACGCCGACGAGAGGCGCCATCACCAGCACCGGGGCCATCTGCATGAACGAGACCAACCCCAACAGAAAGCTGCTGCCGGTTAGCTCGAACACGATATAGCCGATGACGGTCATCTGTAACGATCGCCCGGCGACCGCCAGGAAATTGGCCATGAAAAAACGGCGGAACGAGCGCGAGCGCCAGGCGCTGAGCACGGCCGCGTTAGAGAGACCTCGCACGTTAAACACTGTCCGGTATGGTTGTCACTCCGGGAATACCCTTCTGGCCACACGTCGCCGGAAACGTTAGCATGAAGAGGGTAAGCATGGTTGACGAAGGGATATCCCGTTGCGCTTAACCTATGATCCTGAGAACAATTCGCTGCGGCTGGTACTGGACGATGAAACCACGCCTGGATATGCGATGACCCGTATTCAAGGTATTGTGGATGTTGCGGCCAACGGGCGTCTCGTCGGTGTTGAGCTTGGCGCGTCTGACGGCGCACCCGCCGCGAGGCGGCGCTTACGGCGCTGGCTTGACGATCCGGTCGCGGGAGAGTTTACGAGCGTCGAACCGGACGGCACGGCTTACATCGAGCTTACGGTGGGCGAGCCTGATGAAGAAGTGCGTTCGTCGCCTCTCGATGTGCTGGTAGAATCGACGGCCGACGGTGAACTGGTGGCTGTGGTGATTCCCAGGCATGGACCCGATTACGAGATCTCCTACCCCAGCGGCAACCGCTGATGGCTCCCCGACCGGCCCGGTGGGCCGCGTAACTGGGTTTGTGATCTGGATTGACTAGCTGGAGCGCTGGCGCTGAATCTCGTAGAGGATGATGCCGGCGGCAACGCCAACGTTGAGCGACGTGGCTGTGCCGGCCATTGGGATCAGGACTGTTTCGTCGCAGCGGTCAATGGTTTCCTGGTCGAGGCCTTCTCCCTCGCTGCCGACAAGCAAGGCTGTCGACCGGGCCATGTCTACTTGCCAGGCCGGTTGTTTGGCCCGTGCTGAAGTGGCGACTGTTTGGACCGTATGGTGCTGTGCCCACTCAAGGATTTCATCGAGCGATCCGGCTCGTGAGACCGGCAGCCGGAAGGCGGTGCCGAGGCTCGCACGCAGCGCATTTGGATGCGACGGATCGACGCCACCGTGCACGATGATACCGCTGGCGCCTAGTGAATCGGCGGTGCGAATGAGCGTGCCCAGGTTGCCGGCATCGCTGACCCCATCAGTCACGAGATAAAACGAGTTGGCTGGCACCTCGAGATCAGCAAGGGTGACCGGCGTCCATTGGATGATGGCCGCGATGCCAACCGGATTATCCCGCGCGGAGATACGTTCGAACTCACCTGTAGTCAGCTCGACAACAGGCGTGCCCGCCGAGCGCATGGCAGTAATCGTTCGCCAGGCAACGTTGCTGCGCAGCCGGCGCGGTTCGATCAGTACGGCTTCCAGAGGATGCCCGCCTTCGTAGGCTGCGATGACCTGCCGAATGCCTTCGACATAACAAACACCGTCGCGCTCGCGCTCGGCCTGGTCGCGAAGTGCGCGCACTCTGCGCAGCCAGTGCCGGTTGGGAAGGGCATCGTCGGTCATCACATACTCTTTCATGCTCACGGTTTACGCCACGCGCGGATGCTAACATGATGTCTGCTAAAGATATCGGTAACGCGAGCGAGGCAGCGTACAGAGTGACGAACATCTACGGCAGGTTGTACCGACCGCTAATCACCAAAGTAAGTCCGGAGCGAGCGCATACGCTTGCGTTGCAGGGATTGCGCGGACTGGATTGGCTAGCGGGTGGATCAACGCTTTTGCATCAGCTGCGTCCCGAGACCGATGACCGGCTGAGGCTGCGTGTCTGGGATCTGCCGTTCGCCAATCCTTTGGGGGTTGCCGCT
This sequence comes from Chloroflexia bacterium, assembly GCA_013696045.1. Lineage (GTDB taxonomy): Bacteria > Chloroflexota > Chloroflexia > Thermomicrobiales > CFX8 > JACCZH01. The sequence continues at coordinate 1,437 of JACCZH010000123.1, read as the reverse complement.
GGACTCGACAAGAATGGCATTGCCGTCGAGCCGTTGATCGCGCTCGGTTTCGGGCACGTTGAGGTTGGCACGGTCACGTTAGTTCCGCAAGCGGGCAACAGGCGTCCACGTGTCTGGCGGGTCCCGGAGGAATCCGCCATCCTCAATGCCATGGGCTTTCCAAACGACGGCGCCGCAAGGCTGAGGCATCAGCTCTTGCCGTTGAGGCCACAGGGCGTCGTCGGTATCAACATTGGCAAGAATCGAGACACCTCGCCGGATTGCGCCGCCGAGGAGTACGGCTCGCTGCTCGCAGCCGTGTTTGAAGTTGCGCAGTACGTCACGATCAATGTGTCCTCGCCGAACACACCCGGTCTACGGGCGCTACAGATGTCAGATGAGCTATCAAAGATTCTGGCGTCCGCGCGCGACGCAAACGAGCGCACTGCGGCAGTCATGCAGCGAAGTCCAAGACCGTTGATGGTAAAGATTGCCCCGGATCTTACCGATGCTGAGCTCGAAGCGGTCGCCGAGGCATCCGTTGCCAATGGAGCAAGCGGGCTTGTCGCGATAAACACGACGGTAAGCCGGCATGGAATCCCCGAAACGTACAGTGACTACCCGGGTGGACTTAGCGGCCCTCCATTACGTGAGCGCGCTAATGAGGTGGTGAAGCTACTCTATCGTCGAGTTGGAGGTCAGATTCCGATTATCGGCGTCGGTGGGATCTCAAACGGTGCGGACGCAGTTGCACGCATTCGGGCCGGCGCGACCCTGGTGCAGGTGTATACGGCGTTCATCTACGCTGGACCATCGTTGCCGGGCAAGATCCTCCGCGAGATGAGCGCCGACGCCGACCGTCACGGCTGGAGGTCAGTTGTGGACATTGTTGGGAGCGATGCGGCTTGAGATCAGTCGCGGCTTGCTGCGGCAAGCCGCTCGGCCTCGCTCTTGACCTGTGGCCCCTCATGCAGATGCCACCACCAGCGACGGCGCTCATACTTGACAGCGGTGGGCAGCACTTCGGAGACGATCTCGTGCTTGCTTGCGAGCATATTATCCAGGGATTCAATGAGCTCTCGATCTTGCTGAGTCAATTCGGTCCACTGATTCTCAAGATCGTCGCGAGCGATGAGAACATTGAGGGACTCCTCGTACGACGTTTCTCGGTCATCCAGGTAGCTCAGATGACGACGATAGTAATCAACGAGGTCGATTGGAGGAAAGGTCACCATGGCTTGTACTGCCAATCTCCATCATATTGAAATACTCCGATCCACTCACCTCTGACGCTGTCGAGAAGTCTTGGAAGGTTTCTGTTGCGAAAGAAACTCCAGTATCGTTGATGTGACTCATCGTACAACGCGACATTCCCAGATATCGGATCGATCAGGTGCCATCTAACGTCGGCTGTCTCGGACCTTATGAATGTAAATCTGCGGAGATCCTGGAGGGTAA
>JACCZH010000115.1 GCA_013696045.1 Chloroflexia bacterium | reverse complement strand
GGCCTCATCCGTGCCACTCCGTGTCCGGATCCAGTGGATAGATTGGCCGGCGCAGATGTCTGAACGAAAAACTCGTCAGGTCAACACTCCCGAGACCAGGGGTGTCGACATCGATCGAATGCCTTGTAATTGGTGCATAGCCACCACGCCAGCGCACCGCGGCCTTGACGACGATGATGTTCTGTTGTGATGGATCAATCCCGACAGACTTCAATTGCTGTAGATCACCCGGAGCAATCTTGCGTGATGTGAGCACCAGGTTGACTCCATCAACGCGAACAACAGCCGTCAGCCCCATATCAACTGGCAGCCCAGCCATCTCTGGGCCATCATGCGTCCATCTGCCATCACTCAGCAACCGAACGGTTCCTCGTACCGGTACCGGCTCACCATGGAGACTGTCCGTCTTTCCCCCAACATGTGTGTCTAGCGTTCCTCCTATTCCGACTGAAAAGGCTTCAAGTACCGCTTCGTGGTCTGCGATGAAGATCGTTGCGTTTTGTGCTGCCTGGTCCAGGAGTTCGCGGAGTAGAAACGTGGAATCTCCGGGCGTCCCCCCGCCGATGTTGTCGCCAACATCAACCAGCACCACCGGGCGTTCGGGGTGGGCAATTGCCTCAGACACTGCGTCCCGGATAGCAACGTTTTTCACCAGGAACTCATCACGCCGTTCCCAGGCCATATGGGCAAGTTCGGCTGCTATTGCCGTTGCTTGGTCAGGATCATTGTCAGCGACGACAACCACGCAGAAACCAGCCGAGGGCGTGTCTGCGTAGGGGAAGCCGCCCGCGATCGTGATTGATAATGCGGCTCCGGAAGCTTCCAGCTCAAATGCATGCTGGAAGAGCGCAGCCATGGGGTACTTCGATGTGTTCATGCCTTGTGGGACTGGCAGCATTGGTGGTTGTGCGCGGGCCAAAACCGGCGATATTTCACGATTAATGGTTCTGGCAAGCAGGCCGACAGCTTCTCGAGCACGCTCATTGGCATCCACGTGTGGATAGGTGTCATATCCAACGACGATGTCAGCCAGGTCCACCATCTCCTGGCCAATGTTGGCGTGCAGGTCGAGCGTGATGGCAAGCGGCGTATTCGGGCCAACGAGTTCGCGTACCCGACGAGTAATTTCAGCTTCGGCGTCCGGGTAGCCTTCGGCCACCATTGCACCGTGCAAGGTAAGAATAACTCCGTCAACCGGCAATGCTTTGCGCATTCCGGCAAGCATCTCGCCAAGCAGTGATTCGAACGTGTCTCGCGTTGCCATACCTGTGGCGATTGTTCCGGTGACCAGTGTGGGCACTAATTCGATGCCGCGAGCGTTGCATTCATCCAGTACCCCGCCTATCGATGTGTTCGTGCCGGCAAATGATCGAACTTCTTCTCCACGTCCTCCGGACGCTCGCATGAAGTCTTCAACACCAGGGATATCGTTCGAAAACGTATGTGTTTCGTGGAGAATACCGCCAGTTACGATGCGCATATCTGGCAGTCCTTCTCTATCGGCCATGTTCCGCCGATACTGGTGGTGATGGCAATGGCAGCGTCGCGTACAGCGCCAGATACCTGAATCAGCCGATCATCATCAAAGCGGCTCTCGGGACTCGAAACACTGACTGCGCCGATGACCCTGCCCTGATGGTTGAAGATCGGCGCGCCAAAACAGCGCGCGCCATCTTCGTTCTCGCCACGGTCTTCCGCAATTCCAGTCCGGCGAATTTTGGCAATCTCTTCACGGAGAAGTGCGGGATCCGTCAGGGTGCGCTCGGTACGGCGTGGAAGTGCTCGGGCGAGGACATCTTCCTGCTCATCTTTCGGCAGGAAGCTAAGCACAGCCTTGCCCAGGGCTGTTGAGTGCATGTGTTCAGTCACGCCCACACGAGCAGCCATGCGTAACCCCTGGTCACTTTCGATCATGTCAACGTAGCTGATCAACGAGCCCGCCAGGATCCCGAGGTTAACTGTCTCGTTGAAGCGAGCATGCAGGTCTTCAAGAACCGGGCGTGCCTGCGCTCGAAGATCGATCGTCTCCAGCGCTTGCTGACCGAGCAGGATGAGC
>JACCZH010000420.1 GCA_013696045.1 Chloroflexia bacterium | reverse complement strand
TGGCCGATGTGCAGATCGCCGCTTGGATAGGGATACATTGTGACTGCGTACCATTTGGGACGCGAGTCGTCGTCCGGCTGAAACTTGAACAGTTCGGCCTCGGCCCAGGCATCGCGCCATTTTTGCTCGAAGGCGTGCGGGTTGTATCGCTCGCGGTGGATGGTGGGTTTGGATGCGGTGACCATGGCGGTTGTCCCTTCAACGAACGATTTCAGAAATGCAACAAGCCTTCCGTCCACTCAGGGACGGAAGGCTTGACTTCCGCGGTACCACCCCGCTTAACCGGTGTCCGCGCGCTCGCATCTGTGGTGGAGCCGAGGGGGCTCGAACCCCTGACCTCAACACTGCCAGTGTTGCGCTCTCCCAGCTGAGCTACGGCCCCGTGTGGTGCGCCGCAGACTCCCGGTTCGCTCGATGGCCTGATAACGGTGGCGGGACCGGCGGCTGCTAGGATAGTGCGTCGTCACAGCCACGGCTCACGGGCGAGTTCGACCATTGGGTGCGCCACCTTTCACCATTCTGGTGGCTCGCTGCCTGGATTGGTCTACTACTCCCGGTCAAAGCCTCATGTGTCACAATCCGATCTGTCTGCTGGGACAGACTGGAACAGATGAAGAGTACCAACTAGCGGGTTTTTCGTCAATTCAAAATAGCTCGGTCATCGCTCCTGCGTCGGGATGACCGAGCTAAAAAGGGAGGCAACGTGTCCAACCTGTCACAACGCATCGCCACGATCGGCGAAAAGGTTCTAGGGGACCTTGAGGGGATCAATGCCGCGAGAGAAAGGGCACTGGCGGAGTCGAGGCAAATTGTGCGCTTGAGCGCCAACACGATCCGCGCCGTTCACCGGCACGACTTTGACGAGGCGGCCGGCTTGCTGAGCGACGCCCGGCGGATGACCGAAGGTTTAGCGGAGCTGCTGACCGACTACCCTCAGATTTACTGGGCTGGCTATATGCGCGACGCCCAGAAGGAGTTCGCCGAGGCCAACATCACGCTTGCAATCATTGCCGGGCGCGAGCTGCCCTCGCCATCGGAGCTCGGTGTCGAGCACAGCGTCTACCTGAACGGACTGGGCGAAGCGGCCGGCGAGATGCGCCGCTACGCGCTGGATGCAATGCGCCGCTGGGATCTCGACCGGGCTGAGACGATACTGGGGGTGATGGACGAGATTTACGGTCTGCTGGTGACTGTCGATTATCCCGACGCGGTGACCGGTGGCCTGCGGCGCACCACCGACATGGTGCGCGGCGTGCTGGAGCGCACCCGCGGGGATTTGACAGTAGCGCTGCAACAGCGCACGCTCACCGAAGCCCTGGGCCGGGTCGAGGCCAAGCTGGACGCCGCGGGTCTGGGCGACGTGACAGATGTCAGAGCATAGTGGCCAGAATCAATGCGTCGGAAGTATCCTATGGCGTGCAACACATTGATGGTCGAATACGGTAATGAGGAGGACACGGATGCGGCGTATGCGAACGCTGTTCGTGCTATGGCTCGCCCTTTCCACGGTCGTCCCCGGCATCGCGATGGTTGTCGGGCCCCGACAGGCGCAGGCTCAGGAAATGCACGTCGTGCACCTGCCGTGGGTTCCAAATGCCGACACTGTCAACGGCATCGGTCCCTGGCATGGCAAGCTCTCGTTTCAGAACCTCAGCAACGGAGCCTGTGGAGTGTCCATTTTTGTCGGTGGCCCGGACGGGTGGCAAAAGAAGGCACAGCTCTCAATTAACGGCAACGCCACTCGCACTGTTTCAGCTACCTCGCTGGCTGTTCCACGGCCCGGTGCGCCAATGCGGCTGGAGGCGTTTTGTCCGTTGGCGGCCAGCGTGAAGGAACTGACTCCAAATCCCGTCAATTCCCCCTGGTCGGATGGGTCGGCGATTGTAACCGGTTACACCGGCATTGCCCAGGCAGATGTGCGCACCGCGACGACGAACAGTAGCTCGGGCTGGTTCTTGCCGATCGTGCAGACGAACACGGGCTGGAACACCATGCTCAAGATCGCCAACTTGCACCCGACGACCACGACCACCGCGCGGGTGGAGTTTTACCCTAACGGAAATCAACTGGGCGGCGCTGGAATTACCAGGACGGTGTCGGTCACCATCCCGGCCGGGGCCGCTGTGCAGATCGACGCGCTCAGCGAGCTCGGCGTTACCGGCTGGGTGGGCTACGCCGGCATTACCGCCGACCGGCCGGTAGGCGTGCTGGCGCATCGCTCCAAGCCAATTGCCAACATGGCGATTACCAATGTCGCGGTGGCGGCGGACCGGACGGCTAACGGGCCGTTCCTGAGTGTCGCACCGTTGCTGTTCAGCGCATACAACGGTTGGAACACCGGCATTAACCTTGCGAATGTTGCTGACCGGGAGGCAACAGTGAAGGTGCGCTATTTTGAAACGGGCGGCTCGTTCGTGCGTGAGGAAACCCTTCGCCTGCCGCCGAGAAGCATGCGCTTTCTCTACACACCGGGCAACATCGACCAGGTGGGCTTTGTCGGCAGCGCCACGATTGAGAGCGATGTGCCCTTGATCGGGGCGATCGACGAAGTGAAGTACGAGACAACCGAAGCGATGTCCTATCTGGCGAGCACGGTGCCCCAAACCAGCGCGGCCATTCCAATTACCTTCAAAGAGAACCCCGCCAATAGGCGGCACGACAATTCAGGCATAAACATCGCCAATCTCAATCCCGATGCCGAGCAGCGTGTTGAGATAGCGTTCCATTCAGACACCGGCATGAGCATCTTGAGCGAGCCTGTTGTGGTTACCCTGCCGGCCGGAAGTAGTGCGTTCGTGTATCTGCCCTTTGTCGAGTCGCTTCCCGCGGGCACTATGGCTGCTGCGCGGTTGACGAGTGCTGATCCGCTTGGCTTCGTCGCGGTTTCCAATAATGTCAACTATGCTGTCTCAGGCGATGGCTCGGTGGTCTTCAACGCCACTGGTGAACAGGGACTGTACCGCCTGCATGGGAGCAATGGACAGTAAACACAACGGAGTTGAGTGATGGTTGATCTGGTCTTTTTTAACGGTCGGGTGCTGACGATGGATAGCGCGGCGCCCCGAGCCGAGGCAGTCGCGGTGCACCAGGGACGCATTTTCGCGATTGGCGGTAACGACGAGCTGGACTCTCTGCGCCGCTCCGCGACCCGAGCGATTGATCTCGATGGCGCAACCCTCATGCCGGGCTTCATTGACGCGCATACTCACTTTGTTAGCGGCGGCATGTCACTGGCGAACGTCAACCTGGCCGGTGTGAACACAATGGCCGAGATGCAGCGCAGGGTGGCCGACAAGGTTGAGATGACGCGGGACGGCGACTGGATAACTGGACGCGGCTGGGACCACACCAAGCGCACCGACGAGGTTGCCTGGCCAACCAGGGCTGAGCTGGATGTGGTTGCGCCGGAGCACCCGGTTTATCTTGGCCGTGTCGACGGTCACGTCGGCTGGGCCAACAGCCGGGCGCTGGCCATGGCCGGGATTGCCAGGGATTCGGCGGACCCCTACGGTGGACAGATCATGCGTGATGAGAACGGGGAGCCAACCGGCATCCTGCTTGAAACAGCCAAAAATCTCGTGCAAAACATCGTACCGGAGCCGGACCTGGCCGCTCGCGAGCGTGGCCTGCAACTGGCGCTCGACGAAGCCGCTCGCTTCGGGGTAACGAGCATCCACGACAATGCGCCGGCTGAGGACCTGGTGTTGTTCCAGGATTTTCGCCGGCGCGGTGACCTGACGGTTCGAGTCAATGGGCTGGTGCGCGGCTGGGAGGTCGATCAACCCTTCCTGGAGCCGATGATCGCTATCGGGGCGCAGACCGGCTTTGGAGACGACTGGATCAAGCTCGGAGCCCTCAAACTGAGTCTCGACGGCACGCTCGGCTCACGCACGGCGGCGATGCTGGAGCCGTATTCTGACGATCCAGGCAACACCGGCGTCTTCCGCATTACTCAGGAAGAACTTGACCCGATTGTCGAGCGCGCCCACAAGCACCACATCCAGATTGCCCTGCATGCCATTGGCGACGCGGCCTGCAAGATGGCCCTTGACAGCATCGAGCGCGCGACGAAGGTGCACCACTGGCCGGACCACCGTCATCGCATTGAGCACGAGCAGGTCATTACCGAGGCGGACATGCGCCGTTTCCCCGAACTCGGCATCATCGCTTCGCTGCAACCCTGTCACGCTGTGACCGACCTGGTCTGGATTGAGTCGCGAGTCGGGCCGGAGCGAGTAAAACGCGCCTATGCCTGGCGCTCGTTTGTTGATATCGGCACGCGCATCTGCCTCGGCACCGATTGGCCGGTCGAGACGCTCGACCCGCGGGTGGGGATCTATGAGTCCGTCACCCGTCAGGGCCTCGATGGCAACCCTCCCGGAGGACGCTGGCTGGAGGAGTCGCTGACGATTGACGAAGCCCTGTGCGGTTACACGATAGACGCCGCCTGGGCTGAGTTCGCCGAGGACCGCAAGGGCACGCTTGCTCCCGGGAAATTCGCCGACTTCGTCGTGTTGGCTGACGATCCGACCGCAATCGATCCCTCAAAGTTGCTCACGATGGAGATCCTGGCCACGATCGTCGAGGGCCGGACGGTGTTCAGCGCGGACGGACGGTTTGCGCCGTCTTAACGTGCGTTCAGCCGGCCCCATCCTTCGTAGCCGCGCAATTTATTGCGCGGCTACGCCAGGAGGAAATTATCGGATCGAGCCGAGTTGCTCACTTCGCACAGCATCTATCCCCATGGCACCGGACAGCCGTCCGGACCACAAAATCCCGCGGCGATTTCGGCTTCGCGCTCTTTGGGGAGTTGTTCCTTCTGCCATGCCCAGTCGATCTCGGGATGGAAGCGCTCGGGGTAACGAACCGACCAGATCTGTTTGCGAATGACCAGGTTGTCCGGGTCAAGGTGCAGAGCAGTCTGCCACTCGGACAGCGCTTCATGGCGCTTGCCAACCGAATCGAGCAGACGGCCAAAGCGCAGCTTGGTGTCGACCAGCTCTTTTTCAACGGGACCAAGCGTGTAGGCGGCATTGTTCGCGGGACTTGGCCCCGGATCTTCGCCGGCCAGGAAGCGCTCGACAACGGCGACATCCTCTGGCTTGTCGACCGAGAAGCCGCCGTACTTGGCGTAACGGATCGTGCCGTCAGTGTCGACCAGCACGCCGTTGGGCACCGCTTTGTAGTCGAGCAGCCGGCTGGTCAGGCCATGCTCGTCTGCCACTACTGGATACTCAGCCTTTGCGACCTCTACGAATGGTTTGGCGAGGTCGCGCCCGCCGTGCTCGAGCGCGATAGCGACCAGCTCGAAATTGTCATCACGGTGAGCGTCGTAGAAGCGCTGCCAGCCTGGCAGCTGTTCACGGCATCCTCACCAGGAGCCCCACATGTAGAGCAGCACGCGTTTGCCGCGCAGGTCGCTCAGGTTAAGCTCTCCGCCACCGAGTTTCGGCAGGGTGATGTCGGGTAGCGTGTCGCCGACCCGTGCCGGCGCTTGTGTTGTTGCCATTGGTTGGCCTCCTTCTGATTTCTTGCAACGTCGGACAGTCGTAACTATTTCATCGGAGTAATTGCCCCATGCCGGAGCATCGCGTGGACGCCTCGCGCGCCGTTCACAACCTGGGTGACTCGCAAATCAACAACGGCGGTTGCCATCGCGAGGGCGTGTTTGCGCCCCAGCCCGTGGAAGTGACCGATCAAGGTCAGCATTTCGTCCAGTGCCTGAGCCATAGCCTCGTCGAGATCCTGATCGAAACCGAATGTGATCCAGGCGTCAGGTGTTCTGGCCCACGGGCGCGTGAGTGGCAGGTCGTCGCGCAGGCTGAAGGTCATGTCGGCCCGGTCCATCGGACACTCGATTGCGGATTGGCCGACCTCGCCGTCGCCCTGCACAGCGTGACCGTCGCCGGTTGAGAACAGCGCTCCCGGGACTGCCACCGGCAGAAAGAGCGTGCTGCCGGCCACGAGCTCCTTGCAATCAATGTTACCTCCGGTGACTCGTGGTGGCGCCGTCCGGTGATACCCTGGCTCAGCCGGCGCGTTGCCCATAACACCCATGAAAGGACGTAGTCCGATTGTCTGTCCAAACTGATTTGTGCCAAGCATGGCTTCCCGATCAAGGGACCAGCGCAGGGTAACCCTCTCGCCGTCTGACAGGCCCAGGCGATCGTTGAGCGGCGTCGAATACCCGCCGGTGTTGGTGTAGCCCCAGGCGCCCATCCACAGATCGTTGATCTGCACTACCAGAATCGTGCCCGGCTCAGCTCCTTGGATCGCAATTGGACCGCATAGCGCATGTCCGTCGTCGCGGCCTTCGAGGCGGGGACCGAAGGTTTGACGTTGCGCGCCATCCTCACGGTTGGCTTCAAGCCCCCAGCCCGCGTCAAGGGTCCGGAAGCGAACGGTGTCACCCGGATCAATAGTCAACACCGGTGGGAATTCGTTTGAAAAGCGTCCGTGGAGCGTTGATCGCTCAGGCTCAATGGTGTAAATCCTCAAAGCTACCTCCTTTGACCGGCATCGTAGCGTGTTTCGATCTGCTGCGCTCTCTTGCAAAGGGTGCGATACTGGCGGGCGATGACACACGTGAACAATACAGAGGGAGTCGGTGGTGGTTGAAACGCAGAAGCGCGTGGACGTCACGCGTTTTCATAAGTTTGACGAGCTGACGGAGATTCTGACGGAATTTGTCGATCGCTTTCCGAAGCTTGTCAGTCTCGACTCTATGGGCAAGTCGCACGAAGGGCGCTATATCTGGGTACTCAGCATTACGAATGGAGAGACTGGCCCGGCAGGCGAGAAGCCGACTATGTACATCGACGGTAACATCCACGCCGGCGAGGTGACGGGCTGCAACGTCGCGCTCTACACGGCCGACATGTTGCTGAACGGCTATGGGTCGGACGACACGAT
>JACCZH010000112.1 GCA_013696045.1 Chloroflexia bacterium | reverse complement strand
GCACCTCCCACAGGGAGGCTATTCGATATCGCTACAATTTACCAGCACCTACTTAGCTTCGCTTCCTAAACGGACCGGGAGACACACCATGGCAACCACCAAACTCATGACCGCCGACGATCTCTGGGAGATGGGTGAGGACGCCCGGTTTTGTGAGCTGATCAGAGGAGAGTTAATCTGCATGTCACCGGCTAGCGGTCGCCACGGGAAAATCGGCATCAGAATCACTACTCTGCTCGATCTCTATACGAGCCGGACCAAACTCGGCGATGTATTCGGCACGGAAGCGGGATTTATGCTCGCCCGCGATCCAGACACGTTGCTGGCGCCTGATGCAGCCTTTGTTCGTGCTGACAGAGTGCCGCCCGAAGATGACCAGAAGGGCTTTCTGGAACTCGTCCCAAATCTCGTAGTCGAAGTTCTTTCTCCTTCAGAACGTCCTGGCCAGATCACAACCAAGCTGCTCACCTATCTCAACGCGGGCGTTCAGATCGTCTGGCTCGTTGATGCAGAGAATACATCAGTCACCATACACTCCGCCGGCGAAACCCCACACACTCTCACAACTGACGACGAGATCGACGGTGGAGAGGTGCTGTCTGGATTCAGCGCGCCGTTTGCGGCGTTCTTTGAGCGCTGGTTGCGGGACAATTGACTGCCGGGGATTACCACCGGCCACGGCCAGTTACAATCATGGAATGACTACACCATTTTTGGATGCCATAGTCGTCGGCGCGGGGCCGAACGGGTTGGCGGCGGCAATAATGCTGGCGCGGGCCGGGAAATCAGTGCGCGTGCTGGAGGCGGCTGATACTGTCGGCGGCGGGATGCGCTCGGCAGAGCTGACCTTGCCGGGCTTTATACATGACGTTTGCTCGGCCATCCACCCATTTGGAACGGCCTCGCCGGTGTTCCGGCAATTTCCACTCACCAGCCACGGGCTCAAATGGGATTATTCGCCGGCGGAGCTAGCGCACCCATTCGACGACGGTTCTGCCGCTGTGCTTATGCGCTCGACGCGCGAGACCGGACGCTCGCTCGGACCTGATGGCGACGCATGGCACGACCTGATGCAACCGCTGGTTGACAGCGCGGACGTGATTCTCGATTCGTTGCTGAATCCGCTTCATGCGGCACGCAGCCCGATCACCATGGGCAGATTCGGTCTCCAGGCGCTGAGGTCGGCGCAGGGGCTGTCCAATACCCTCTTTGAAGCGCCGCGAGCGAAGGGGCTCTTCGCCGGGCTGGCTGCGCACTCATTTCTGCCGCTGGATCAATCACCGTCAGCCGCCTTCGGTATCGTCCTGGGCCTGCTTGGGCACGTTGCGGGCTGGCCGTTTCCACATAGTGGCTCGCAGAAAATGGCCAACGCGCTGGCGGCCTATCTTGAATCACTCGGCGGTGAGATCGTCACTGGAGAGCGAGTCGACAACATTGACGACCTGTCGCAGGCTGACGCGGTGCTATTCGACCTCACGCCGCGCCAGCTGTTGCGCGTTGCCGGCCATCGTTTTCCAGACGGCTACCGCAGACGCCTCACCCGTTATCGCTACGGACCCGGCGCGTTTAAGGTTGATTTCGCGCTGGATGGCCCCATTCCCTGGGCCGCTCCGGAGTGCGCTCAAGCGGCGACCGTCCATCTCGGTGGAACCTTTGAAGAGATTGCCTCCGGGGAGCGCGAGGTCGCGGACGGCAAACACCCTCAACGGCCGTTCGTGCTGGCCGCCCAGCAGAGCCTCTTTGACTCGAGCCGCGCGCCCGCAGGCAAACACACCGTCTGGGCCTACTGTCACGTGCCCAACGGGTCGACGGTGGACATGACCGAGCGTATCGAGGCGCAGTTCGAGCGTTTCGCGCCCGGATTCCGCGACCGTATCCTGGCCAAATCCATCCTGGCGCCCACCGAACTGGAGGGCCACAACGCCAACTACGTCGGTGGCGACATTAACGGCGGTTTGCAGGATCTGCGCCAGATGTTCACCCGCCCTCTTGTCAGAATTCCGCCCTACACGACCCCGGACAGGAAGATCTTTATCTGCTCGTCGTCGACACCTCCAGGAGGCGGGGTACACGGCATCTGCGGCTTCCACGCTGCTCGTTCCGCACTGCGCAGGGTCTGGTGATTTGACGAGCGCGGGTACAATGGGCCGATTGAAGCGTCGTCCAGTGGAGATCGTGCCTAGCTCATGCCGAACCCTCGACCAAATAGACCGGCGCTGAGACACCATCCGCTGCTCGTCCACATGTCACTCCTCGTCGTGGCCATGATCTGGGGCGCTAATTTCGTGTCCATGAAATATCTCGTCGTCCAGATTGGCGCGCCGCATCTCCTGCTGCTCCGGGTTATCCTGGCGTCTTCGGTCTTCGGGTTGATTCTGCTGATCCGTCACCGGGCGATCCCGCGCTTTACACCCGACGTTTGGCGCTTGCTGGCTCTGGTGGGCTTTTTCGGCATCGCCATGAACCAACTTGCTGTTATCTACGGCATCGGCTATCTCAGCGCGGCGCTGGCGAGTTTAATCGCAACCAGCACGCCGATTTTTACAACCATCATCAGCCGTATTTTTCTGGGAGACCGACTTACATCGCGCAAGGCTGCGGGCATTGCGCTGAGCTTTGCCGGCTTCCTGATTGTGCTGCTCTTCGGCAGCGGCTCTACCCAATTCTCGGTCAACAACGCCATCGGCGTGCTCATTATCATCTGCGCTCCGTTCAGCTGGGCAATCTCAACCGTTATTTCCAAACCGCTCATGGTAGCCCACGATCCCAAGATCATCACTGCATTAACATCCGTCGTTGGCGCGGCGTTCGTGCTGCCACTGTTCTTCTTCCAGCCCGGATTGTTCGCCGAGATGGCCGCGTTCGACGCTCGCAGCTGGCTGGCGGCCTTCACAACCAGCATCCTCGCCGTCGTGGTTGCCTACACCCTCTGGTATCAGGGGTTGCGACGGCTGGAACCGACCCAGGTGGCTGTCTATATCTACCTGGTGCCGTTCTTCGGGGTACTCTTCTCGTGGTTACTATTGGGAGAAACGATCACCCTCTTCCTGCTTCTTGGCGGAGCAACTATTCTTGCGGGAGTGATCGTGACGAACTCCAGCAGGCCACCCGCCATCGCCGCGGAACCATTGTCGTCTCCACCGGCCGGAGCCGGTATCGAACCTCCAACGGTTGCCTACCCGCAGCCGTCGATTGAAAAGGGAAGGGACTAACACATGACCGACACCACCAACCGCCTGGCTCATGCACTTCCAAAGCGTTCGGAGCTCAGGAAGGAACACACCTGGGACCTGGAAGACATGTTCCCTACAGTGGCCGACTGGGAAGCAGCCTACAAAAAGACAGAAGCCCGTAAAGGCGAGCTGGAAAGCTATCGCGGCCGGGTTGGGTCCTCCGCCGCAACCCTGCTCGAAGCGCTCACGCTGCAGGATGAGATCAGCGGCGAAGCGAACCGGATCAACGTCTATGCCTATCTGCGCCGCGCGGAAGACGCCACCAACGCCACCAGCGCCGCGTTAGCGGACCGCGCCGGCAACCTTGGATCAGCCCTTGGCGCGGCGGCCGCCTATATTGAGCCGGAGATCCTTGCACTCGACCCGGAGACACTAGCCGGGTACATCACGTCCGAACCAGGATTGGCGGCCTATCAACAATACTTCGACAAGCTCGGCCGCATGCGCGAGCACGTGCGCTCGGCTGAAGTCGAGGAACTCATGGCACAGGCCGCGAACGTCATGGGTGGCTTCGGCGCAGTGCGCAGCGCGCTCGAGAACGCCGACCTCGATCTCGGCACGATCACCGATAGCGACGGCAACGATGTACAGCTCAGCCAGGGCAATCTTTCGCACTATCTACACGACACGGACCGTGAAGTACGCCGCACCGCCTGGATCTCAGCCGCCGACGCCTATCTCGGCATGAAGAACACCTTCGCCGGCACGTTGGCCGGCGGCGTCAAGCGCGATGTCTTCAACATGCGCGCCCGCAAATTCAGCTCGTCACTCGAAGCGTCGCTCTACCCGAACGCCATCCCAACCGAGGTGTTCCACAACCTGATCGTCACCGTCTGGAAGAACCTCCCCACCTGGCACAAGTACTTCGCCATCCGCCGCCGGGTTCTCGGGCTGGACGTGCACCACGAGTGGGACATCACCGCTCCGCTGACCACCAACGGACCTGAAATTCCGTTCGAGCAGGGCATGGAGATTATTCTGGAGAGCCTGGCGCCGCTGGGCGAGGAATACGTGGAGATCGTCCGCCAGGGAGTCGCTGACCGCTGGGTGGACCCCTATGCCAACGTCGGAAAGGGTGGCGGGGCCTTTAGCGCCGGCACACCGGGCACCTTCCCATACATCAGCATGAGCTACCAGAACGATCTCAGCAGCGTCAGCACCCTCACCCACGAGCTTGGCCATTCGCTGCATTCCTATTACACCTGGCAGAACCAGCCAGAGGGATACTCGCACTACACCATGTTTGCCGCCGAAGCTGCCTCGAACATGCACCAGGCGTTGCTCGGAGCGCATCTGTTTGGTCAAGAGCGCGACCGCGCCTTCCAGATCGCAATGATCGAGGAGAGGATGGGCAACCATCTGCGCTACTTCTTCACGATGCCGATTCTGGCGAAGTTCGAACTGGACTGCCACGAGCGAGTCGAGAGGGGCGAAGCCCTGACCGCCGACAGCATGATCGAGACGCTGGCCGGCATTTATCAGGACGCCTATGGCGGCCAGGTGGAAGTCGACGAGCAGAGGATGGGCATCACCTGGGCCCGCTTCCCGCACCTGTTCGCCAACTTCTACGTCTTCCAGTACGCCACCGGAATCTCGGCTGCCGCAGCCATGGGCAGTAACGTGCTGGACGAAGGTCAACCGGCCGCCGACCGCTACCTGAACTTCATTAAAGCCGGCGACAGCCAGTTCCCGATCGACGCCCTGCGCGCCGCCGGCATCGACATGCGCGACCCCGCCCCCATCCAGGCCGCGTTCGACATCCTGGCAGGCTATGTGGATCGGCTGGACGCGCTGACGCGCGATTAGGGACGACAAGTACGGCAGGGCAATAGTGGAGTGACAGGTAATCAGCCCGTTGACCAGGGTGGAGAAGGCGAAGCAGTTCGGAAGAATGAGACGACGAAAGAGCGTGTTGATCGGCTTGTTGCTGAAGGTGAGATGACGGCACAGGCCGTAGCAAATGCTGAACGAGTTTGGAAAGAACGCTTGGCGAACGGCATTCTGATGCCCACGGGCGATATGGCAACCGTCACTCTCAGCGATCTGCATCATGTCATCGTTGACATTAGAATTCTGCGAAAGTTTGAACGTATCGAGCGCATGCTGAAGGGGATCTTTGAGGTCCGTACGTCCAGGTTGGACCGGCGGCTGGCGCTGACTCGCTGGCACGAAGAGCATCCCCTGGTAGGTCTCGTTGTCCTGTTGGACAGCAACCAACTCTGGACCTTACACGTAGTTGATGACAAGCGGTTGCGGCGCGAACAAAACAAGGGAACCCTGTTATGGAGACGACTAGAGCATCCCTGATGTGGACCGGACCCGATAAGGATGTGCTGATGCTCTTCCGAGAGCCAACGCCGCTTTGAGAAGCCGACCTGATCGATGACGATTCGCAGTTTTTCGTGTTGCTCACACTCGCTGAAGACGAACAGGAGACTGGAGAGATCAGCGGTATCGAAATCCTTGACTTCCTGGACTTCGACCGCTGGGATGCAATTCCAACGTTTCCAGTTCTTTGGCAAATCGAAGGTTGGGAACCACTCTCAATGGTTGATCTTCTCAAGCGAGAACAGGCGCTGCTTAGAAAGCAGCATCTAACTGCGTTGCGCTAGGATGCGAGATGCGTTGGAAACAGTAGCAGCGTCGATCGTCTGATC
>JACCZH010000111.1 GCA_013696045.1 Chloroflexia bacterium | reverse complement strand
CTATTACACGACCGAGTCGTCGTTCAACAACTATCCCTACATGTTCGGGACGCTCTTCAGCCTGGGGTTGTATGCACGCTTCCAGACTGACCCGGCGGGATTCAGCACAGAGTTCGACGACTTCCTTTCCCTAACCGGAATGGCGGATGCCGCTACGCTCGCAGGCCGGTTCGGCATTGACCTGCGCTCACCTGAATTCTGGCACAGCGGGATACATTTCGTTCGCCAGGACATCGATCGGTTCGAAATGCTGATCCAGGACAGGGTCGGGACCGCGCATGAATAACACGCCACGCAGCGCTCTCAGCGTCACTCAGGAAGCCGCCCGCGAACTGATGCAGGCGGGAGCTGTGGCGGTGATGCTCACTGGGAGCCGTGCCACGGGTAACGCAACAGCAGAATCAGACATCGACCTCTACGCAATTGGCGACGGCCCGGAATACCTATTAGAGCGCCGTGGCGACTTTCTGGTCTCAATTTCGTGGCGTCGCGAGGAAGAGATTGAGCGGTCCTATAGCTCGCCGGCGGATGTCGGTGTCCTCGTTCCCGGCTGGCGACAGGCGATCATCCTGACCGATCCAGATGGAGTTGCAGCTCGGCTGGCCGAGCGCGCCACCGCCTGGACCTGGGATGTCATCGGAGACGACCCGCTCAACGAATGGGTCGCCGAGCAACTGACGGGCTATGCAGAGGAGGTCCACAAGCTGGTGGCGCACATCGCACGAGGGACATTGCAGTATGCAGCCGCCCAACGCTCGATCCTGGCTTTGCGGATACCAATAATTATGGCCGTTCACAAGCGCATTCTGTATGGCTCAGAAAATCGGCTCTGGGATCTGGTCGCCGACCGTATGGGATCTGAGTGGGCCAAGAAGCAGTCCGCCGCGCTTGGCTTGACCGGCCAACTGTTCCATGACAGTTGCAAAGCAGCGCTGGAGCTATATGTCATGGCGTGCGCCTGCGCCTCGGACCTGTTCGATAACCGGCAGCAGGCGGTTATTGAACATACCTGCAAACTTGCTCTACATAAAGGCCCCGGTATAAACGTAAATAGCGTTATTGTGATCCTCATTGAGCGAAATGGACGTTTCCTGATGATCGAGGAGGAGCGTGGGCCGGTAGGAACGAACTGGTATTTCCCATCAGGAGCCGTTGAAGCGGGCGAATCACTGGTAGATGCAGCCATCCGCGAGGCATTCGAAGAAACCGGATACTCCGTTAAGCCAACTCACCTCCTCCGGATCGACCATGGATACTTCGCCCGCTCACGTGAAATCCCCTGGTGGCGGCACATCATCGTTGCCCATCCCACCGCCGATGTCGCCAAGGCTGATCCCGAAGACGGCATCACCGCCGTGGAATGGCTATCGCCAGACAACCTTGACGGACTTGATCTCCGCTCGCCCGATGCGCACGAGATCATCGCGACCTACCTCCAAACCGGACCTGGCCTGCCGCTTCCTGGCTACGTTTTTAGCGAGTCCGGGGAGTTGAGGGGGTTTTACTCGTAGGGGCTAGGCATTGCCTCGCCCGCGGGCCGTAAGGACCGACTCGCAACCTCCCACGCCCGTGGATCACGACCATCGGCGCTGTTGCGCCGCGGGCGACGCAGCGAGATCGCCCCTACGCAAGAATCGGACCCCCTGCAATGGCGTCGTTACAGCGCTCGCAATCCCGGTCATCGCAGCGAGTGATCTCGGGATCATCGCGCATCGTCTGTTCAGCGACCTTCAGCACATCACGCAGAGGAAAGACGCGCCAGAGACTCTCGCCAACGATGACCCGACGCTCTAGTGGTGCAAGAACGTCGTCCAGATTGGGGAAACCGTTGGAACAGGAACCGATTGCGACCATCATCGGCTTGCCCTTGAGATCATCCGCCCAGCGGCGAAAGAGCGTCCGGCCTGCATTTTGCTCGGCGAGATGCAGCGCGGTCATGCGTTCCAGCCCCACACCCATTAAGACGACATAACCGCCCCTTTCCGCGAGCTCGCTCAATGGCGCGTATACATCGAGAGGGGACTGATGTTGAACAAGCTCCTCGGCCGTAGGGCCGAGCGCCATGAATGAGTTCAGTGGATGGTTGCCACGCGAGCGCGCGGGGTTCGACACCATGCTAACCGGAAGCGCGCCCATGTCGCTGTCGATCAAGCCTGCCGATGGCGTATAGCGCAGCCGGGTCGATCGGGGCAACGCCCAGCAGACCGAGTAGTCCCAGGCGTTGCGTTCCGGCCGCATCCCTTCCGGTGGGGCAATTGCAAAGTAGCTGGAGAAGCTCGGCACAAGCACGGTGCTTCCCTCAGCCAGCAGCCCGTCAATCACCGCCTTCGCGCCGCCGTCAACACCGCCAAAAGAACGTAGAGACGAATGCACGCACAACGGCTTGTCCTCGAGCCTGAGTTGGCGAACTGCTGCCTGGATATCAGCACTCGTTACATACGACACGCGATCACGGGCCTGTTGCTAGCCACTTGCGAATGTCTGGCTCATGCTCCTCGTGCAGATGTCCAAAATAGGAGCCATCCAGAATCGCTGAGCCGA